>NZ_FRDI01000005.1:51714-176409 GCF_900143255.1 Desulfovibrio litoralis DSM 11393 | reverse complement strand
AGCGGTTTTTTAGACCAGTATCGATTTTATCCCTGATGCCAACAGCACCATAAAATTGACCCGCTTCGTTCATGCCATATTTAAAACCACGAATCTTTTCCCTTTCATAAATGCACTGGGTGAAGTTAACTAATATGAGGAGTTTTTTATTCTTAACGTTTACTGCATAACCTGTCCCATCAAGCGTGTACGGGTAGCCAAAACCTTCTGGAAGGCTTTTCTTGAAGTTCAAGATAGTACTTGTGCTGGTTGAAGGAATACTGGACGAAAAAAAACGAATACTGGACGAAAAAAAACGGAGTACCCAGCCGCCAATGATAATAACAATTAAAAAAATACCAAATAATTCCATATTTTTCTCCTAAAACTTACCACATGATGGCAAGTCTGTGATGTTGTTTGTAGAATGAGAAGATAACAAGATTGTTAATAAATTCGATAATCTTCTTCTATTGTCTTCGAAATTAAACTAAGTTTTCATAATAACCTGTTTTTTTTTAAGGTTTATTTTTGTCAATGACATAAAACTTAAGCATCTAAGTAAACTTAACTTAGATGCTTATGATAAAAAATATAAAAAGTCAATAAACAAGAAAGATGAAGACAAATCGTAAAAAACTTTCATCCGTGGGTATTGTAATCAGGGAATTTAGACAAATGGCAGACTTATCACAAGATCAACTTGCCGATAGAATGGATGTGTCAACCCCTTACATTTCAATGCTTGAGAGCGGTCGTAGGTACCCATCAATAGAGACATTGATCCGAATTTCCTTGGCTTTAGAAGTACGCCCAGGCGAAATGCTTGATAGGATAACGGAAGTCCATTCATCAAAAACGCTATGTAGTTAATCACGTTGCCAAGATTCTATTTTACTGAATTTTTGCAATAAGCTGTATTGAGTTTGAATCCGTGACGGAAGAGGCTACCAATATCGGAGAGATGGGGTGTTTTTCGTTAAGCATTGTTGTGTGATTCATTTTGACGGATAGTATTCTAAAAGGCTTCCACTTAATGCTTGTTTAATTAATACACAGCGAAAAATGACTTATTATTTATCATAAGTCATTTTTCGCTTTATTTATTTTTTATTTGCCTATTGTATAGTATAAAGTAGCATAAGCGATAACTATACAATTATAGATTATATTGTTATATTGGTTCAATAAACAAAGGAATATTTACAAATATGGATAACATAACGCATAATCAAATTGTTAGTTTTATATGGAGTATAGCAGATGACTGTCTGCGAGATGTATATGTGCGTGGTAAATATCGTGATGTTATATTGCCGATGGTAGTTATTCGCCGTTTGGATTCTGTTTTAGAAGAAAGCAAAGAAGAAGTATTAAAGGCAAAAGAAAAGTATACTGAAGCAGGTATGCTCAATCAAAATGATGCCTTATGCCAAGTAGCACAGCAATCTTTTTGTAATAGTTCACCTTTTAGATTGAAAGATTTAGCTGGTAGAGGAAAAATACAACAGTTAAAAGCTGATTTTATTTCTTATTTAGATGGTTTTTCGCCTAACGTACAAGAAATATTAGACAAATTTAAGTTTAGAAACCAAATAGATACAATGATTGAGGGTGATATTTTAGGGTCTGTTATCGAAAAATTTATCTCTCCTCTTATTAATCTAAGCCCATATCCTATTTTAGATGATGTTGGAGGAGTTCGCCTTCCTGCTTTAGATAATCATTCTATGGGTGTTATTTTTGAAGAGCTTATTCGTAGATTTAACGAAGAAAACAACGAAGAAGCTGGGGAACATTTTACACCGAGAGATGTTATTGAATTAATGGCAGACTGTGTATTTATGCCTATTGCTGATAAAATAAAAGATAGTACCTATTCTTGTTATGACGGTGCAAGCGGAACCGGAGGTATGTTAACAGTTGCTCAAGATAGATTATTACAGCTTGCGGAACAACAAGGCAAAACAGTGTCCATTCACCTTTTTGGACAAGAAGTTAACGCTGAAACATACGCCATTACTAAAGCAGATATGTTGTTAAAAGGAGAAGGAACAGAAGTAGATAATATTGTTTTTGGCTCTACTCTGTCTGTTGATGGTTTTCCATCTCGTCAGTTTGATTTTATGTTGTCTAACCCACCTTACGGAAAGTCTTGGAAGGGTGATGCAGAAAAAATGGGTGGAAAAAAAGAGATATTAGACACTCGTTTTGTTACTTCTTTTAAAGAAGATGCTACCTTTTCTATGATACCAAGAACAAGCGACGGTCAATTGTTGTTTTTGTTGAATAACATATCAAAAATGAAACAAGATACAGAGTTATGTTCAAGAATAGCAGAAGTACATAATGGCTCCGCTTTATTTACAGGCGACGCAGGACAAGGCGAAAGTAATGCGCGTCGCTATATGATTGAAAATGACTTGATAGAAGCGATTATTGCCCTGCCTGAAAACATGTTTTATAACACGGGCATAGGCACTTTCATCTGGATTTTATCTAACAAAAAAGATGAAAAACGCCGAGGAAAAATTCAGCTTATTGACGCAACAAGCTTAAAATCTCCATTGCGTAAAAATTTAGGAAAGAAAAACTGCGAGTTTACACAAGAAATACGCCAACAAATATTAGATATGTATATGAATATGGCGGAAAATGAATATAGTAAGGTTTTTGATAACAGTGAATTTGGTTATTGGAAAGTAACGGTTTTACAACCGGAATTAGATGAAGATGGTCAGCCTATTATAGATAAAAAGGGCATTATTAAACCCAATAAAGAATTAACTGATACAGAACAAATTCCCTTTACTTACGAAGGTGGAATTGATGCCTTTATAGAAAAAGAGGTCAAACCTTTTGCCCCTTATGCTTGGGTAGACGAAAAGAAAACCCAAATCGGCTACGAGTTAAGTTTTACTAAGTATTTTTATAAGCCTATCAAACTGCGTTCTCTTGAAGAAATTGTAGCGGATATTAAAGCGTTAGAACAAGAGACAGATGGCTTGTTAACTGAAATTATAGGGGGTTAATGGAATGTTGAAACCCTATGATGAGTATAAAAAGACAGGCGTAAAATGGATTGAAAATATTCCAAAGTTTTGGAATTTTAATAAAATTGGTATTTTGTTTATAGAGAGAAAAACTAAAGTTTCAGACAAAGATTATCCTCCTTTATCTGTAACAAAAAATGGTATTGTTCCTCAACTTGCAAGTGCAGCGAAGTCTGATGACGGAGACAATAGAAAATTGGTCTACAAAAGTGATTTTGTAATAAATAGTAGATCAGATCGTAAAGGATCAAGTGGAGTATCTCCCTTAGATGGTTCAGTTTCATTAATTAATCTTGTGTTAAAGCCAAGAAAATCAGAAAATGGTGATTTTTTGCATTATTTATTAAAACACTATGATTTTATTGAAGAATATTATCGCAATGGTAGAGGTATTGTTGCGGATTTATGGACGACTAGATATAGTGAAATGAAAAATATATGTCTCCCCATCCCCCCACGCCAGGAACAAGACCAAATTGTCCGTTATCTCGATTGGCAGGTTAGCAAAATAAATAAGCTGATAAAGGCGAAAAAAAAGCAAATATCTTTATTGAATGAACAAAAACAGGCTATTATCAACAAAGCTGTTACCAAAGGGCTAGATGATGCTGTGCCGATGAAAGATAGCGGTGTTGAGTGGATTGGGGAAATTCCAGAGAGTTGGGAAAAAACAAAGCTTAAACGACTGGGTAAATTCAAAAGTGGTACAAATCTTACATCTTTGGATATTGATAATACTGGTAAGTTTGCTGTGTATGGAGGCAATGGGATAAGAGGCTATTATAACACTTACAATAATAAAGGTGAATGTGTTTTATTTGGTAGACAAGGTGCTTTATGTGGTAATGCTCATTATGTTAATGGCGAATTTTGGGCAACTGAACATGCTGTAGTTTTTAAACCTAATTCATATGTATTTGGAAAATGGGCTTATTTTCTAATAATAGTTATGAATCTAAATCAATATTCAGAGTCAGCGGCACAACCTGGCTTATCAGTTGAAAAAGTAATTAATATAAATACTATTTTACCTACATTTGAAGAACAACACAGTATCTTAAATTTTATTGAATCAAAATTAACATACATTGAAAAATTGATTACAAAATTTGAAACAGAAATTAACTTAATTAACGAATACAAAACCAGCCTGATCTCCTCCGTTGTTACAGGCAAAGTAGACGTTCGCAATATCATTGTACCAGAGTTTGAGCCAGAAGAGTTATTGGAAGAGGTGGAAGAGGAATCATTGGAAGAGCCTGAACAAATGGGGGAAGAATAAATGCAAGTTACAAATACAAAAGAAAGCGGACTAGAAACCTTAATTGTAAACTGGCTTGTCGCTCATAACGGCTATGAACAAGGGAAAAGCGAAGAATATAATAAAGATTATGCCGTTGATGAAACACGCCTGTTTCGCTTTCTTGAAACTACCCAGCCCAAACAAATGGAACAACTAGGCATTGATACTAACCCACAAAAACGAATGCAATTTTTAAACCGACTACAAGGCGAAATAGCCAAGCGTGGCGTTGTAGATGTGCTTAGAAGTGGAGTAAAAGTCTACCCAGCAGACCTTATTATGTTTTATCAGACACCATCTGAAAAAAACGTAACGGCGAAAGAAAATTTTGAAAAGAATATTTTTAGCGTAACAAGACAGCTAATGTATTCTAAAGACAATACAAAACTCGCTTTAGATTTTTGTGTTTTTATCAATGGCTTGCCGGTTATTACTTGTGAATTAAAAAATCAACTCACGAAGCAAGATGTAGAAGATGCAGAATATCAATATAAAAAAGACCGTGACTCAAAAGAATTATTGTTTCAGTTTAAAAGATGTATGGTTCATTTTGCTGTTGATGACGCAAGAATTAAATTTTGTACCAAGCTTGACGGAATGAACTCTTGGTTTTTGCCGTTTGATAAAGGATATAACGACGGAGCAGGAAACCCACCTAACCCTAATGGCATTATGACAGATTATTTTTGGAAGGAAATCCTTACAAAAAATGAACTAGCAAACATCATAGAAAACTATGCCCAAGTTATAGAAAAAATAGACCCAGACACAACGAAAAAAACTTATATTCAAATTTTTCCACGCTTCCATCAGTTAGCAGTGGTAAAAGCCCTTATTACCGATGTTAAAAGTAAAGGAGTAGGGCAAAAATATTTAATTCAACATAGTGCTGGTAGTGGAAAGTCAAACTCTATAGCGTGGCTTGCTCATCAGCTTGTAGACTTAGAAAAAAACGGAAGCAACATTATAGATTCTGTTATTGTAGTAACAGACCGTGTGAACTTAGATAAGCAAATCAGAGATACCATAAAACAGTTTATGCAAAGCTCTCATATAGTAGCTTGGGCAGAGCATTCTGGCGATTTAAAAAAAGCTATATCTGGTGGCAAGAAAATTATCATTACAACAGTACATAAATTCCCCTTTATCTTAGAGGATATTGGAACAGCCCATAAAGGCAATAAGTTTGCAATCATTATAGATGAAGCTCATTCTAGCCAAAGCGGTAATATGTCTGCAAAAATGAATATGGCTCTTGCTGGTGAGTTTGTTCAAGACGACGAAGAAAGCACAGAAGATAAAATCATTAAGCTAATGGAAGGTAGAAAAATGCTCACCAATGCTAGTTATTTTGCCTTTACTGCAACACCAAAGAATAAAACGCTTGAAATGTTTGGCGAGCCAGACCCACAACCAGACGGAGTAATAAAACATAAGCCTTTTCATAATTATTCAATGAAACAAGCTATACAAGAAAAGTTTATTATGGATGTATTAAAATTTTATACGCCCATTAAAAGTTATTATAAGCTAGCTAAAGTAGTTAGTGATGATCCTATGTTTGATAAGAAAAAGGCTCATAAAAAACTGCGTAATTATGTAGAAAGTAACGAATATGCCATATCACAAAAAGCAGAAATTATGGTTGACCATTTTTATGATCAACTTGTAGCAAAAGCCAAAATTAAAGGAAAGGCTCGTGCTATGGTGGTAACAAGTAGTATTATCAGAGCGATTGAATATTATTATGCTATTTCTAAATGTCTTGAAGCTCGAAAAAGCCCTTATAAAGCGATTATTGCTTTTTCAGGGGAAAAAGAATACCACGGGCAAATTTTAACAGAAGAAAAAATAAATGGCTTTTCAAGTAAACAAATTGAAAAAGAGTTTAAGAAAGAGCCTTATCGCTTTTTGATTGTTGCTGATAAATTTCAAACTGGATACGATGAACCACTGTTGCATACCATGTATGTTGATAAAGTGTTGACAGATATAAAGGCTGTTCAAACATTATCTAGATTAAATAGGGCACACCCTCAGAAATTTGATACCTTTGTTCTTGATTTTACTAATGATGCTAAAGATATTCAAGATGCTTTTTCAACGTATTATCGCACAACAATTCTTTCTGCAGAAACTGACCCCAACAAACTCTATGATTTAATATCCACTATGGAAAAACATCAAGTTTATACTCACGCTCAAATAGATGCTTTTATTGATATGTATTTAAATGGAGAAGAAAGAGATAAACTTGACCCTATTTTAGATGCTTGTGCAAGCTTATATAAAGACTTAGATGAAGATGGACAAATTGACTTTAAAAGTTCTGCTAAGGGGTTTGTTCGTACTTATGGTTTTTTAGGAGCAATCTTACCTTATGGCAACGCAGAATGGGAGAAACTCTCTATTTTTATCAACTTACTTTTGCCAAAACTGCCATCGCCTAAAGAAGATGATTTATCATCAGGAATTATTGAAGCTATAGATTTAGACAGCTATCGTTCAGAAGCTCAAGCTCAAATGTCTATACAACTAGAAGATGAAGATGCAGAAGTTGCACCTGTTCCAACCGTAGGTATAGGCGGAAAACAACAAGCCGAGCTTGATTTGTTGACGAATATTCTAACTACTTTTAATGACCTTTTTGGCAACATTATTTGGACAGATGAAGATAACGTTCGACGACAAATCGCTGAAATACCAGCTATGGTTTCAAGAGATTCAAGATATCAAAATGCTATGAAAAATTCAGATAAACAAAATGCAAGAATAGAAAGTGAAAGAGCATTAAAAGACGTTGTTTTTGGCATTATGTCTGATAATATGGAGCTACTTAAACAATTTAATGATAACCCATCTTTTAAAAAATGGCTTTCAGATATGGTGTTTAGTGTTACTTATAATACAGATGGAACGCCACTTAAAGAGCCAATACAGAGTATATAATTAGACAAATAAAATATAAACTAAAAATATATCAATTAAAATTGAGGTAATAAAATGGGTATAAAAAAAATTCAAACCATTAAAAAATTTGGTATATTTAAAGATTTTATTTGGGATAAATCTTTTATAGATGATAAGAATATTACAGAATTTAAGAATATTAATATATTCTATGGACGAAACTATTCAGGAAAGACCTCATTATCCAGAATATTTCGTGCAATAGAAACCAAAGCATTATCAGATAAAATAAAACAACCTTATTTTTCTATTCTCTGTAACGATGGTTCAACTATAACCCAAGAGAATTTTCGTAGTAGCAATAAAATAATCCGTGTTTTCAACGAAGATTTTGTTCGTGAAAATTTACATTTTATAACCAATCCTAATGCTGACATTGAACCTTTTGCTATACTCGGTGCTGATAATAACATTATTGAACAAACTATTCAGAAACTTGAAGAGGAACTGGGATCTAACAAGCAAGGAGAAGAAACAGGGTTATATGATAATGCATTAAAAAGTGAAAAATACTTGAACAAGGCAATTCAGGAATACGATAAACACAAAAAAAGTTTTGATAAACAATTAAGCGATAAAGCAACTAATCAAGGAACAGGCATTAAATACAATTCTAAACGTTTTGGTGACCAAAACTATACTGTAGTAAAATTGAATAATGATATTAGAAAGGTTTTATCGGAAAATTACCAGCAACCAACTAAAGATAAAATCAATGAATATGAAAAAATAATTAACGATTCTAAACTTGATTCTATTAGTATCAATATTGACTTAAAGAGTTTTAATTTTCAATCCTTATCAACAAAAGTGGAAGAGCTTGTAACAAAAGAAATCAGTGAATCGGATAAAATTGAAGAACTTGTTAAAGATGCAATTCTTAACAGATGGGTGAGCGAAGGAAGGAAGCTTCATAAAGATGTATCAAAGCCATGTGCATTTTGTGGAAATAACATAAGTGAAAATCGCTGGTTACAATTAGAAAAACACTTTGATGAAGAAACAGAAAAGCTTGAAAACAATATTAACCAGCTATTAAATGAAATTAGAGGTGCACAAAGTAGTATACAAAAATTTTCATTCGATAAAACAAAATTTTACTCTCAATTCCATAAAGAGTTTGATGAGGCAAAATTAAAAATTGAAGAAGTAACAAAACAATATAAAAATAGCATTGAACAATTAATGTTAAGACTTGAAGATAGAAAAAAAGACATAATACACCATAAGACATTTGATTCAATTACTGATTACACTCAAGACATGGTAACTGAATGGAATAGTTTTAAAAACATCATAGAATCTTCTAATTCATTCACTAACTCTCTAGAAAAAATACAAAACGAAGCTAAAGAACAATTACGTTTAAATGAAGTTTACAACTTTACAAATACCATTAATTATACAGAACGGTGTGAAACACAAAAACGACTTGATACAGAAAAAACTGATGCAGAAAAAAAGCACAATGATATCAAAAATCAGATTAAAGAAAAATTAAAGCAGATTGAAGATGAAAAGAGAAAGTTGCATGATGAGTCACAAGGAGCAGTAAAGGTCAATGAATATTTAAAAAATTTCTTTGGACATAACTATCTTTCTATCGAGGCAATCGATGATCCCTCATCTACTGGTACAAAAATAAAATTTCAAGTAGTAAGAGGAGGTGAAAAAGCCTACAACTTAAGCGAAGGTGAGTGTAACTTATTGGCATTTTGTTATTTTGTAGCAAAACTTCAAGATGTTGCTACTAATGGACAAAAACCTATAATTTGGATTGATGATCCTGTGTCCTCTCTCGATGGAAATCACATTTTTTTTGTTTACAGTATATTAAATGCAGAAATTGTAGATAAAGGTGAGTTCAAGCAGTTATTTATCTCTACACATAATTTAGACTTCCTTAAGTATTTAAAACGTCTTAATGGAAAATTTACAAACAATAACAATAAGCAGCAACCTTATGAAAAAAAATGCTTTGTTATAAATAGAAGTTTTGATAGTTCCACTATAAATCCAATGCCAAAATATCTTCAAGAATATGCTACAGAATTTAACTATCTTTTTCACACAATCTACCAATTTGCACAAATTGACAAAATAAATGATAACAATTATCAAATGGCTTATAACTTCCCTAATAATGCCAGAAAATTTCTTGAAATATATTTGTATTATAAGTATCCAGATGGTTCTGATGATAAAAACGCCAATGATAGAAGGCTTCGTAGTTTTTTAAATGATGATATAGTTTATGATTGTATTAACCGTATTACAAACGAATATTCTCACTTGTGCGGATGTTTAGAAAGAGGAACATTCCCTATTGAAGTGCCAGAAATGAATGCAGTTGCAAAAAAGATCATTGATAAACTAAAAGTTGACAAAGAACAGTATGAGGCGTTTTGTAATAGTGTAAATGTTACTCCATAGATTTTATTTCTTTACTAAGAGCTACCCATAAGGAGTATAAATGCCTTGGACTAAAAAGCATTTAAAGTGGCTTACCGACACTGGTACACACATAACCACCGCCGATGGCAAAACTGCTGCCGTTTGGGAGTTTAATTATCAAACGGACGAGGTTACTCTTTCAGCATGGGCTAAACATTTTCGCAATCACTACTGCCCAGATACAGACATTGATGATCTCAAACCATCAAAGCAGTCTCGTAAAGATTACTTAACGGATATGAAATTTCCCAACAAGACCAGCACGCTAGGACCAGCAATTCGTGCCGGTGATTTTGGTGAAATTCTTGTAGCAGATTACCTAGAGTATGTTCTCAAATTTTGGGTACCCAGAGTTCGCTGGAATTCAAAGGTTGTACGTGATGAATCTACCAAAGGGAGTGATGTCATTGGCTTCAAATTCCACCAGAGTTCCAGGAACCCCTCGCACAAGGATATACTCTTTATTTTTGAAGCTAAAACCAAATTTTCAAAATCCTCTGAAAACCGCTTGCAAGAAGCAATAAATCATTCTGCAAAAGACTATTTACGAATTGGAGAATCATTAAATTTTATCAAACAAAAATATGTAAATAATGGAGATAATGCCGAAGCTAAGGGTATAGGGCGATTTCAAAACCCAACAGATATCCCGTATAAACAAACATTTGGGGCAGCGGCATTAATTTCTGATGAATGCTATGATGTAAGCGAATTATCTATGGCCAATTGCTCTAAAATTCCTCAATCCAAAAAAGCTAAAAACACATTCTACGCCCCCCATCCTTACAAGGACGACTTAGTATTACTAATAATCAAAGGGCCAGATATGATGGATCTTGTTCATAAACTTTATCGGAGAGCTGCGGATGAAGCCTGAAATTGAATCCCAAAGGTTACTCGGCGTTGCACGCTCGAAAGCCAAGATGCTCGAATATCATGTACCAGAAAAAGATCATATTGTGATGCCACAAGATCCCTCAGAGTTGTTCATTCTTTCAATTGGCTTATTGGGGGAGCAGGCTGCACGAATTAGCCGTGGAGAAATTAACCCAAACGAACAAGAACTATTAAAAAACAATCTAATCTTTTCCGCACGTTTTTTCGACTCGTACCTGCAAACAAAACTGAACGAAGATCTTGACCCTTATTTGACGCTTTTAGGAGCATCTTCTTACTACTTATGCGACCTCCCAGGCAGTGCTTCTGTTTTAGCAATAAGACTAAGTGATGATTGCCCTGATTTAGGTGGTGAGGGTTTAGAGGACTTATTACTCTGGTTACTGCAGGCCAATCTTTCTACTTATTTTGAGGAGAACTGTTCTGAAAATTTTGGCGTGTTGATGAATAAGATATCACAAGCTGTACTGAATTTTTTTGAAGAGGGTTCAGACAAAGAACTCCTATTAAGTCTTGCTATAGAACTAAGAAACAGAACATACGAAATAGGCTCTCCTCGACAGCTTCTATTGGCAGACATCATTACCGCAATATTAAATAAAAAAATTAAAAACTCGTGTTGGAATGCCCTTCCAGAATATTCAGGGCTATCTCTTGACAAGTGGTCTTCGGCTATTAAAAAGGATTCTTTTATAAAAGAATTATGGCCAGCCCAACACCTTTTGGGACAAAAAGAAGTATTAAAAGGTAAATCTGCCGTTGTCCAAATGCCAACAAGCGCAGGCAAGACCAAGGCTATTGAACTCATTCTCAGAAGTGCATTTCTTGCGGATAGAGCACATTTGGCCGTTATTGTTGCTCCTTTCAGAGCCCTTTGCCACGAAATTAAGAACAACCTCACCGAGGCTTTTCGTAACGAATCCGTGAAAGTAGATGAGTTTTCAGATGTCATGCAAATGGATGTCACCTCAAGTAATCAAAAAAATATTCCTGATATTCCAACCAATATGCTTGAAGCGCTATTTGCTAATATTGACATTTCTCAAGTTGAGTACCCTAAACAGGTTATTGTTGTTACCCCTGAAAAGTTGTTGTATGTCCTTCGCCACGTGCCCACTCTAGCATCCGACATTGGGCTTCTAGTTTTTGATGAGGGGCATCAGTTTGATAGTGGAACGCGTGGAATTACTTATGAATTACTTTTGACGTCGCTACGCTCCATGATCCAACCAGAAGCACAAAAAGTTTTAATCTCAGCAGTAATCAATAATGCTGAAGCAGTTGGTGAGTGGCTAAATGGTGATCCTAATGTTGTCGAGGGTAGTAATCTTAATCCAACATTTAGGTCAGTCGGGTTTACTAGTTGGCTGGATCGGTTAGGCCGCATAGAGTATGTTGACAGCCAACATATTGAACAGAATGATTTTTTTGTGCCAAGAATTATCGAAAGTCTGCCTATATGTAGAAAGTTAAAAGAGCGGAAAAATAAATTTTTTCCAATTAAAACAGACAGTAAAGAGATCGCTCTTTATCTAAGTCTCAAATTAGTTGCAAATGGAAGCGTTGCAATATTTTGCGGTACAAAAGCGACAGCTACTAGTATATGTAATAAAGCCGTAGATATCTTTGAGCGACAAGTCTCGCTCTCTCCACCACATCTATTCTCCAGTCAGGAAGAAATAGAGTGCCTAACTCGCTTACATGCAGAAAATTTGGGGCATGATTCCCCGTCCTCAAAAAGTGCAGCTCTTGGAATTTTTGGACACCATGGGAATACTCCACATGGTATTAGGTTAGCCGTAGAGTATGCTATGCACGAGAATCTTATTCATTTTGTTGTCTGCACTTCAACTCTGGCACAAGGAGTTAACCTCCCTCTGCGTTATCTTATAATAACAAATTTTTACCAAGGGATGGAAAGGATAAAGGTTCGAGACTTCCATAATTTGATTGGGCGTGCTGGCCGGGCTGGAATGCACACGGAAGGAAGCATATTATTTTCTGACCACGAGATTTATGACAATCGAAAAGTTCGGAGAGAAAATTTTCTATGGAAACAAGCAAAAACACTTCTTGATCCTAGCAATTCAGAACCTTGTATCAGCAACTTACTATCACTTTTTGAGCCTATCAAAAATGATCAAGAAAGCCACCATCTTAAAATGGAGGCACTATCTTTTGTTAAGTTATATATAAAGGAACCTGATGCTATACTTCGCCATGCAAAAAAGTTGGCTGACAAGCATGCTAACGTCGGTTTTTCACAATTGGGGATTGAGAAGCAAATGCTGTGGAAGATTGGCTTAATCTGTGCTGTTGAAAGTTTCCTGCTTGCCCACTGGGATGAAAACGATGATAGATTTTACGACAAAACAATTGTTAACCTTGCAGAGAGTACACTTGGATATTTTTTGGCAGATGAGCAGCAAAAAGAAAACATTAAAGCCCTTTTTAAATTACTTGCTGAAAACATTGTCGCCACTGTTACAGAATCTGAAAAAAGACATACTTATGGACGTACTCTATATGGTTTACATAAGTCGATGGAGATTGAATCTTGGCTTTCGCAAAATTTTGAAAAACTCGCCAACCTTAAAGACCCTCTAGAATTCATTGAATGTATTTGGACAATATTTTCTAAAAATATTAACAACTCTATGTTCAAGAAATATGATTCGTCTGATACGCTGAAAAAAATAGTCAAAATGTGGATATCTGGTGAACCGTTTGTTGCTTTACTAGATGAAACTCATAGAAATAAAGCAAGAATGATTTATGGTAACGGTAACAGACGTAGAGAATTCAGCATCGAACACATGGTAGAGATTTGCGAAGGTGGTCTAGCATTTGATGGAAGTCTCTTCATTGGAGCTATGTGTGAGCTAATTGACATGCTTGAATTTGAAAATGCCACAGACTTAATTAAGCGGTTGCAAACCCTCCAGAAACGGATGCAGTATGGTCTTCCATCAGAAGAGGCTATTGGGGTTTATGAACTTGGCTTCGCAGATCGGGTGATTGCACAGAAAATGGCAGACGAGTTGGGAATCGAGGGCGATAATAAGAAAAAGGTTATTAAATGGATAAAAAAATATGAGAAAAAGGCTAGGGAAATTATTAGCCAATATCCAAAGTATTTTCAACAAAGGTTAGATGATATCATAAAAAATAGTTAGTAATCACATAAAATAGCTGAAAAATATTGAACTAGCGTTGAAAACTTTGATTACATCATAAAAATCATGTATTTTCGTCATAGCAAAAGGAATTTTAAATGAACTAGTACAGGTATGGAATATGTTATTAATGATACCACTCACTTTGGTTTAGAGCCATTTATTCTAAGTTTCAAAAGTGGTACAAAAAAGTGGTACAAATTTTTATAATAAATGGTACAAATTTTCATTAAAACGCTTTTGCATTACTTCCAATTTGTACCAAATTTGTACCACTAATGCCCATTTAATATCTTTAAATACAAGAAAAGGGTTTACGATTTCTCGTAAACCCTTGATTTTCTTGGTTGCGGGAGCAGGATTTGAACCTACGACCTTCGGGTTATGAGCCCGACGAGCTACCAAACTGCTCCATCCCGCGATATTATAATGACGATGTAAAAGATATAAAACTATACTAAATTACAAGAAATTTAAGATGATTTTGAAAATCGTTTTAATTCCTCTCCGTCAAGAAAACATATCTATATATTATTGAGAAGTTTGTCAACACATTTTTTAAATTTTCTTTAAAAATATATTATATATACTTTTAAATTGGATTTTATTATAAAGAAGTAAATCTTAGTTTATAATAAAAGAGCTAAGTCGTTTACAATTATACATAAAATCTCATAACAGTTTAAAATTTTGGGATAATAACAATCAACTTTTAAGGAGTGAGTATGGGGTTATTTGACTTTTTTAAAAGCAAGAAAAAAGAAAAAAATGAAATTGATCTGATTTATAAAGCGATAATAGCTGCAAATCTTAACCCGTCGTTAGAGGACGATTGTTATAACTTGGTATTAGAATCAGAAGTTCTTGTTCGTACAGGTAGAGGTAAAGAATATATGACTTTTAGCGATGGAACTCTTCCTGTCTTTTCTTCTTTGGAACATCTTTTAAAAGATAAATCTATTGACGGCTTTCCGTCATATGATCAAGTAAAGCTCAAAGAGTTTATTACAAAAACTGATTATAACAGCTCAAAGATAATAGTTAATCCTTTCTCAGAATATCATATAACATTTGAAATAGACAAGATAGAAGATGATCCTCTCTATAAACTTATGAAAAATGTTTATCTGGCTGTTAAAGCAAACGCAACGGACTCGGAAATTGATTTGTTATCAAAAGATTTTTATATTGGTCTAATCAACTCTGAAGTGTTTTTCTGTGTAACGGAAGAGGGCGAGTTTATGGCTTTGAATGATGATACTATACCGATTTTTTCTAGCCTTGAACATATACCTGCTGATAAACGTGGTTCTGCTAAAAAGATGAAAGCACAGGGGCGTGAACTTTTTATAGATCACCCGAACTGTACATTTATGCTTAATCCATTTTCTAAGTATAATAAGTTAATTAAGCCAGGCCTAATAGCTTGGATTAATTCTGCGTCAGAACAGGATTCTGAGCCTGGACGCATAATGCGGGTAGCAATACCAAAGGATGCTCTTGTAACTATTCCAGAAGAAATTCCTGAAAAGATGCTCGCTTATTTATGCGAAGCTTTTCGCAAGTACCCTCAAATTATCGCAGGGTGCATAAGCCTTATCTTATTTGAAGGAGAAGGAGAAACAACTCACTACCTTATTTCATTTGTGCAGGAAACAGGAACTCCCGATATTGATATGGAGGAAATGTTATCATCAGGTGGAGGAATGACACAATTTATAGAGCCGTGTAGCTATGTAGATTTCAAACGTGTTTCTCTTGAGGAAATAGAAAGAGAAAAAGAATCTTGCCTGTTGTTTTATAGTCTCAATATGTAAATTAAAAACAAGATAATTTTAAACAAAAAATAGCGACTATTGCAAAATAGTCACTATTTTCGTAAATCTTATTGGATAGCGTTAATAATTTATCATATAATATTTAAAACGGAACGTCGTCCATATTGCTAGCTTCAGATGGGAAAGCCGGACCAAGATCTTCGTCTTGAGGGTAGGGCTTTTGAGCTGATTTTGCCGTTTGGGCTTTTGGTTTTGGCTGTTTGCCCTGAGCTGCATAAGGATCGCCCATATCGTCATTATATGGTTGTCCTTGTCCGCCACCTTTACGCTCTAAAAATTGAATTCTCGAAGCTCTAATATCGGTGGTGTAGCGAGTTTGTCCTTGTTGGTCTTGCCACTGTCTGGTTTGTAAAGAACCTTCGACATAAATGAGACTACCTTTTGTTAGATAATTTGCACAGTTTTCCGCTTGACGTTGAAAGGCAACCACACTATGCCACTCCGTACGATCGACTTTGTTTCCGTCTTTGTCGGTATATCCCTCGTTAGTGGCTATTCTTAAGGTTACAACAGGTGTTCCGTTTGCTCCGTAACGTAGTTCTGGGTCTTGTCCCAAGCGACCTATCAATGTAACTCTGTTTAACATAATATACTCCCGATATTGTTATTAAATTAATAAAGTAACTATAATATTTTATTAAGATAATCTCTTCATTAAAACTTCAAGTTGATCCAAAATACTTTCCAGTTCATCAGAGGCTCTGTTTGCCGCCTTTGCGTCCCAGTTGGCAAGATATTCATCAAGTTCTTTTGCTTTTTTTTCTGCTTCTTTTATTCCCGGCTCCAACGCTTGTTTTTTGGCTGAAACCCATTCGTTGTGTACTAAAGCTGTTTTTAAATCTTTGACTAAATTTAAAACGCCTCTGTTTTGATCAGAGTTGGCAAAAGCACTCATCGCTTGAAAGGTAAAGGCTTTTTCATCGCCCCAAACACTATTATATAATGCCGGCCATGCTTTCAGTACATCATCAAGATTATAAGTTGATGCTGATAGTCGTATTTGTAATATTTTTCCCATTTTATTCTCCCTCTTGCCACTCGGTTTGAATGCGTAAAACAACGTCTTCTATATCGGCAACCTGAGAGGGAGGGCAAACCCCAATAAGTGGTTGTCCGGCTTCTATGTTTTGGTTGTTAGTAAAGTAAACGGCGTAAATAACTCCATCTGGACCATTGTAACAAAGAGGCATTTCTCTTTTCATTCTGGAAACAATAAAAATTTCCATTCCATTTTGAATCATAACATTTTTTGAGTCGGAAACTTTAACTTTAATATCAACGCTTGGAACAAAATAATATTTGGCATTTTCAGGAGCATAAAACAAATGTAGTGCTTTTTTTAAGATAAGTGAAACGACTTCGTCTTTTGATAAAAAGTGTCTGATTCGCATCAGTTCAGTTCCGGCTTCTACGTATGTTCCTTCAAGTTCTTTGTTTATGCTTAAAATAGAACCTTTTTCTTGAGAATAGATATTTTTGTCGTTATGTTCTCTATTTATAGAGGCAAGAATAGTGCCTTTTTTTTCCTTCCATGCACCGTGAGGACCGGTTACTTTAGAGTCTATATCCAAGTCTTTTGAAAACGATACAACGCCACAGTGTGGGGCTTTAATGGTTATTTCTTTATAGGGTGAAGCTTTAACTTCTTCTAATAATTGTTTAATGTCTAACACTGTATATTTTTCTCCTTAATGGGGAATTTATTGATTTTTTTATAATGAAGTCGTAAAGTTTTTATTCAAGCCCTGTGTTTTTGTTTACTTGTACTTTACTTATATTTTCTACGTTTTCTTTACAACAGAGTTTAAAACTTGCCAAGCATACTTTTGCAGTTTACAACTCATTTGATAAAAAATATAGTCTTTTTTTCAAAATTCAAAAATAGAAAAATACAAATCTAATATTTATAGTGAGAGTGCCATGCAATTTTTTCTTCCAATAGGAACAAGCGTTAATGCGATTGCGATTATTTTAGGTTGTTTAATTGGTATGCTGATTGGAGGAAGACTTAAAGATGAAATGCGTAAAATTGTTTTTCAAGCTTTGGGTTTATCTGTTTTTATTATTGGATTAAAAATGGCATTAAAGTCTAATAATATGCTGATTATGGTTTTTAGTATGTTGCTTGGTGGAATTTTAGGGCAACTATTGAATATAGAAGGATTATTTAATAAAGGCGGAAATAAGCTTAAAAACGTATTAAAATCTAATAACTCTAAATTTACCGAGGGTTTTGTTTCTTCAACGATATTGTTTGCTGTTGGGTCTATGGCTATTTTGGGGTCTTTTAACGAGGGAATAGACAGAGATCCGAGTCTTTTATATACAAAAGCTACTTTAGACTTTTTTGCCGCTGTTGCCTTAGGTTCAACAATGGGGATAGGGGTTGCGTTTTCTGCTTTGCCTGTTTTTATTTATCAAGGTATTCTAACTCTTTGTGCCGCACAAATTAAAAGTTTGTTAACGGCTGATATGCAAAATGAAATGATTGCCACAGGCGGTATTTTAATTTTAGGTATTGGATTTAACCTTTTGAATTTACTAAAAATACCTTTATCTAATTTTTTACCGTCGATAATATTTGCAGTAGTTTTGACATATTATTTTATTTAACTTGTCTTTATAATTATTTAATGGTGCTATTTTAAAAGATATGCTATAATTTATTCAATGTGTTGTTCTTTGATAAATTAACATCAAACCAAATAATAGAAGGACATTACTATGAAAATTGTGATAATGGGTGGAAGTGGTTTTATTGGTTCTGCTCTTTGTGCCGCTTTAATAGAACGTAATGATTATGTTATTGTTCCTACCAGAAAGGTAAAGGCTCAAAGTTTAACTCAGTTGGAATTTGCACTCTGGGACGGTAAAAACGCCGAACAGCTTTCAGAGCTTTTAAAAAATACTGATGCGGTAATTAACCTTATAGGACACAATATTGCCGAAGCTCGTTGGAGCGATATAGAAAAAGAACGTATTTTAAACAGTCGCCTAAATGCAACGAATGCACTCATGGAAGCTTTAGAAAAATTAAGCTCAAGCGAACGACCAAAAATTTTAATACAAGGCTCGGCAGTAGGGTTTTACGGAGCTTTTGATGATTATGAAAAAACAGCTTTTTCAACAGAGGATACTCCGCCACCAAAAGGATTAGAGCGTGGCTTTTTGGCTCATGTGGCTTCTGAGTGGGAAAAGGCAAGTGAAAAAGCCGAAAGTTTAGGGGTAAAAAGAGTTGTCGTTAGAACATCAACCGTTTTAGATTACACAGGCGGAGCTTTACCGCGTTTATTATTGGCGTTTAAATTATTTTTAGGCGGGGCATTAGGTAGCGGGAAACAGCCATTTGCATGGATTCACAAAGCTGATGAAGTTGGTGCAATTTTATACTTGCTTGATCATAAACTTGAAGGTACTTTTAATTTGTGTGGTCAAGAGCCTGTTACAATGCACACTTTTGCCAAAACACTGGGCGAGGTAATGGGGCGACCTTCTTTTTTTAACGTTCCGGCTTTTATTTTAAAAATGGCTTTTGGTCAGATGGCGGAAGAAATATTGCTTTCTGGTCAAAAAGTAAAACCTGACAAATTAGTTGAAGCAGGATATCAACTTAAATATCCTCGCTTAAAAGATGCGTTACATGAAATTATTCAAAGGGAAAAAGAAGACTAATGGCTTGGAAAATCTTAATTATTGATGATGAAAGCGATATTCGTAGCTCTTTATCCGGTATCCTTGAAGATGAAGGCTATATAACCTTAGAAGCCGAAGATGGCGAAAAGGGCTTGGGCCTTTTAAAAGAAGAACAGGTAGATCTTGTTTTTTTGGATATTTGGATGCCGAAAATAGACGGTTTGGAAGTCTTAAGGCAAATACGTTTAAGTCAAAATTCTGTGCCTGTTGTGATGATTTCAGGGCATGGAAACATTGAAACCGCCGTTAAAGCTATTAAAGAAGGGGCGACTGATTTTATTGAAAAACCGCTTTCTTTGGATAAGGTTTTGAGTGTTAGTTCAAAGATTTTTGAGTTGAATAATTTAAAACGTGAAAATCAAATTTTACGTTCAAGATTAAATAGCCAAACCGTGCAAGAAATTACCGGGGAATCCCTTGTAATGCAAGAACTTAAGGCACAAATTGCCAGAGTTGCTCCTACTGATGCTTGGGTTTTAATTACGGGAGAAAACGGAACAGGAAAAGAAATAGTTGCTCAAAGTATTCACGCCCAAAGTAAAAGAGCGGGAAATACGCTTGTTGCTCTTAATTGTGCGGCTATTCCCGAAGAATTGATAGAGAGCGAACTTTTTGGACATGAAAAAGGTGCCTTTACCGGTGCGGACAGTGCAAAAATAGGAAAATTTGAATTGGCACATCAAGGCACTTTATTTTTAGACGAAATTGGTGATATGAGTCTTAAAACTCAAGCAAAAATTTTACGTATTTTACAAGAAAAAAGTTTTGAAAGAGTAGGGGGTAATAAAAGTTTTAAAGTTGATGTAAGAGTTATTGCCGCTACGAATAAAAATCTTGAAGAAGCCATAGAAAAAGGTAGTTTTCGCCAAGATTTATATTATCGTTTGCGAGTTTTTCCGTTGACTTTACCTCCGTTAAGAAAACGTAGTGGTGATATTCCGCTTTTGATTGATGAATTTATTTATCAATTAAGTCAGGAACATGGCTTTACTCCTTTGTCTTTTACTCCTGAAACATTAGAAATGCTTGAGGCTTATCCGTGGTTTGGTAATGTTAGAGAATTAAAAAACTTTGTTGAACGCATGTTGATTTTATATCCCGGACAATTAGTCGATATAAATAAAATTCCGTCTGAATACCTTATAGGTAATAGTAATTTAAAATCGACAGAACTAAACAACCCTATAAAAAGTGAATATGGTCTGAACAAATTCGAAGAGCTACAAATTAGTGAAGGAACAGAAGAAGATTTTAAATCGGCTCGCAATGCTTTTGAAATTCGCTTTTTGACCAGAAAACTTAAAGAATATAACGGAAACGTTGCAAAATTGGCGGAAGCAATAGGTTTAGAACGCAGTTATTTATATAGAAAGTTACGCTCTCATAATATTCAGGTAGACTAATAAAATTTCAAGAACGTTTTTTACTCTTGAGATATATTGTCGTTTATTAAGAGTTTTTTCTTGTATTTATTATAAAGATAAACGCCCAAACCCGAAGACATTAAAAACAAAACAAGACTGACGGAGGTTCTTAATATTGGGTTTACTCTCATTCCGCTTCCTAAAATAGCAAAAATTAAAGTTTGGGGTAAATATCCTAAAGCGGACGCACTAAAAAAAATACGTGGTTTTATTTTGATTACTCCACCCAATAAGTTGGTTAAAACATTCATTGTCATTGGCATACAGCGGATAATAAAAATCATTAGAAAAGGGGCTTGAGAAATTACTTTATTAAGTTTATCGAGCCTTTTACCAAAACGTATATTTAAAGCTTCCCTTGCAAAAAAACGAGCGAAAAAAAATCCTAACATTGACCCCAAAATTGAACCTGTTAACGCCCAAACGGTTCCTAAAGTTGCTCCAAACGCATAGCCAGCCAAAGAGCTTAAAATTTGTCTGGGAATTCCTATTCCCGTAGTAAAAGCACATAAAACCAAAAAAATTAAAATCCCCTGAATACCGTGTTCTCTGATATTTGTATCAACCCAACTTAGCTCAAGCCAAGAATCGGAATTACCAAAGTGGAGATAAAGCACAACAACAGCAATCGTAAAAAATAAGACTCCACCGTTGAGCCATAATTTTAATTTTAGTTTCATAAGAATATAATTAGGTTAATTATTTCGATATATTAGTATAAAAGCACAACAGGCAAAAAATATTTGGCTAAAAAATAAAGTTGGGTCGCTGTCATAAACGGCGATACCCAAGATAAAGAAAAGACCTAAACAAAATATACAAATTAAGCAAGCACTATAACGAGTAAAAAATTTCTTATTGTTTTTTGTTGTTTTATTGTAATATATCAAAAGAAATAAAGAAATAAGTTCAGCTATTGCGGAACTGATCATAATAAAAAATATTACATTTTCCATTTGTGATAAACCATGGGTCTTATTCTTTTGGCTCAGTAGTTTTGTAGAGAATTAAGATACTTTAAGCCTGTATTGTGATAACGTTTTAATTATCAAAACTGCTTTCTTTTACTTTATAATTGAAATGGCGTTTTTTCATCCAGCGTACAGCTAAGAGATCAAAAAAAGCTGTTTTGGCTCTTCCCCATGTAGAATATTTTGAGGTTCCGGAATGGCGATGGCGGTGGTTAACTTTTACTTCCGCCACTTTTGCACCTTGCATTTTCATTAAAGTAGGTAAAAAACGGTGCATACCTGTAAACATAGGTAGCTTTTTGGCCATTTCGCTACGCATTAATTTTAAGGAACAGCCGGTATCTTTAACCGTTTCTTGAGAAATGGCATTACGGATTTTATTAGCCAAGCGAGAGGCAAGGCGTTTGGCAAAAGTATCTTGCCTTTTTGCTCGCCAACCAATTACCATATCATAGCCTTTAAGATATTCTTCAATCATTTTAGGGATATCAGCCGGATCATTTTGTAGGTCAGAATCCATGGTAATAATTATTTCGCCTGAGGCATAATCAAAACCTGCCGTGAAAGCTGCCGATTGTCCGCAATTATTTAGAAAAGAAATAAAGTGAATGTTAGAACAGGCGTTACCCAGTTTTTTTATACATTCAAGGCTGTTATCCGTGCTACCATCATCAACGAAAATTAGTTCCCATTCATAAGGCAAATTTTGCATCACAGCCATAATCTGTTCAAATAAAAGAGGCAAGTTGTTTTCTTCGTTAAAAACGGGCAAGACAAAAGAAAGTTTTTTTACTTCTTTGAGCGGACAATTTGAAGGTGATGAAGGTGTCATTTGGTAGCCTTGTCGGTAACCTTGAGAGTAAGCTTTGGTGGTAAAGACTTAGTTGAAAAAATAACGGAACTTTTTGTTTATACTCTAACTCTAGATTATATCAAGTAAAAATTCGGCATTGAGGTTTATTATCGTTTAATACTATTTTTTTTAACAAACAGTTTTTTTGTTTGAAAGGTTAATTAAAATAAATATGCTATATAAATAGTTACTTAATAAGTTTTGTTGAATAAGTATAAATAAAGACGTTAAAATTCTATCCCTTAAAATTCTATCCCTTGTTGTGCCTTGATTCCTTTTTGATATGGGTGTTTAAGCTCTTCAATAGAACTCACTAGGTCGGCTTTTTCGATTAACCAATCGGGAGTATTTCGTCCCGATAAAACCAAATGTACTTGCTTTGCTGTGCAAAGTTCAATTATTTCTTCCAGTTCGGCTTTTGAGATTAAGTTTGCCCCAAGTGCGTAAATAGCTTCATCTAAAATTAGCATATTTATCGTTTCGAGGTGTTGCTTTGCCCAGTTTAAAACGTCTTTTGCCGCATCATGATGTTTATTTTTTGTGTCTTGAGAGATCTTTTTGTTTGTATAAAAAAAACCCATTCCACCGGCGATAAAGTTATCTTTAAGTAGTTCTTTTAAAAACATTTGTTCACCGGCGTCGACCGAACGCTTCATAAATTGGGCAAAAGCTACTTTAAAGCCGTGTCCGTAAGCCCTGATTGCTTGCCCGACACAAGCAGAAGTTTTTCCTTTTCCGTTTCCGGTATAAATAATAAGCATAATAAATATGATAAAATATCTTAGATTTTTTTAATGGTTAATCTTATTCTTCTGTTAACATGGCAATAACTTCTTCTTTGATGACTTTTGCGGCCGCGGCGGCGGCACTACGCTCTAAGTCTTCAGCCAAGGCGTCTTTTACTGAGTTTGTAATTTGAATAACATTAAGGTTTTGTTCTTCTTTGAGGGCAAGTATTTTTTCTTCTATCAAGTTAGTTATTTTATTTTCTAAGTCTTGAGAAATTTCATTTTTTAATTCAATATTGATTTTGTTTTCAATTTTTTCTAGTAATTCATTGAAAGTATTAGAATTTTCAGCTGATAATTTTTCACTGAACTCTGAAAACTTCTTGTCAAGTTCTTGAGATTTAAGAGTTTCTTCCAATTTACTTATTCTTGCTTCCAATTTTTCCGATAAGTGTTGAAAGTTTTCTATTTCAAGTTTAGTGAGCATATTTTCTTTGTTGATTGAAGTAGGCAGAATTGAAGGAGCAGACGCTATTACGTCTTCTAACAGAGCGTCGAGTTCGTCTGTGTTTGTATCTTGCGCTTCTGTATCTTCATTATCTTCCGGCGAATCATTTTGTTCTATTGACTCGGCAATATTTGGTGTTATTAGTTCCTCTGAAGTTGCGTGAATTGATTCAACTTCTTCATTTTTGTCAGTATCTAATAGATTAGAGAATAGCTCGCTATCATCAAAGCTTTTTTCTGTTTCTTGATGTGGTGTTGCCGGTAACTCTTCAACTTTATCCAAGGTAAGAATTTCATCAACCTCGGCATTAAGTTCCGCTTGTGTGGCTTCTATATTTTCTTCTAAAAGAATAATTTCCTCTGTAAGATTTTCTAATTGTGTGGGGTTTTCTATTATATTTTCCGAAAGGTCTGTTGACAAGTTATCAAGGTCTAAATCATTTATTTCTTCAAGGTTAAGAATATCATTCTCTGTATCTTGTTTTTTTACTTCAGGAATATCAAGCAGGTCATCAAGTTCAAGAGCCGCTGATTTAACTTTTTTAGGCTGTTTTTTATCATCTTCAAGCAAAGAGTTTAAAAGATCATCATCTGAGAGCATATTTTGTTTATTTTGGGTTGCCTTAATGTTTATTTCTTCCAATAGATCAGGGGCAACATTTTTAGGACTTGCGTGTTTTTGTTCCGCTTTTTGTTCCACCGGAAAATCATTTAATAAATCATCAAGGTCAATAGGTTGATTGGCTGTAGCTTTTTTAGGTGGTGTAGGTTCGTCAAGTAATTCAAGATCTGCAAACAAATCGTCTTCAATATTTGTTTTTGAGGTTTTGCTTTGATTATTTTTAGGCAACTGCATAATATCTTCTTCGATAATTTCAGTTAATTCAATAATATCGTTTTTGTTTGGATCTTTATTTGGGTTTGACATAGTTTACCTTAACCTTAAAATATAAATTTTATAAAAAATACAAGTCGTTATAAGAATAATCATAATAATTGAGCAAAGATTATAAATAGAAGCTATCTTAATATCACAAGATTATATTTATATAAACATGATTTACATCATAAAGCAAGAGGTTACCTTTAAAAAAGGCAACCTCTAAAACTCTAAAAATTAAACGTATGATAAAATATCATTTATCTGCGTTATTCAACGTGACAGTTAGAACCCTTACAGGCTAACATCTTTTTCTTAAGATCTTTATCGTCGCCAACTTTTTCTTTATGACAAGAAATACAGCTGTTGTGTTTAGGATCTTTAGCTTTGTGAATAGCTTGGTAGTATGAATTAACAGACTTGTCTTTTTGGTCTAAGTTGTCATGACAACCGGAAGCTGAACACTTTTTGAAGCTTTCTTTACCATCAACAGGGTGGTGGCAATCGGCACATTTAAGGTCTTTATGGCTACTATGGTTAAAAGTAACAACTTTTTTGGTAGCTGCCATTTTTAAACCATCAGCTGGGGTAGCAGGCTGCTCGGCAAAAGCAGTAACTGCGAATGCAGCGATAGCTAATAAAGCCAAAATAAAAATAGATTTCCTCATGATTTCCTCCTTCATAAGGCTTGTTTATAAAAACTTCTATGATATTAATATTTTTTTAGTATAGTTGTCAATATAATTTAAAATAAGCAACTAACTGTTTTATTTGAAATTGCTTTTTGCGAGGTTGACAAAATGTTCCGCCCATTGAATATTTGCAAAACTATGTATTTGGGTTGAGTTAAGCTGAGTATTATTAATAAAAAGCCCATCTATAACTAAACTGTTGTCGTTTTTATATAGTCCACTTCCTTTAGAAAGTTCAAATGCATGATTAACCAAAGTTTGTTTGTTTAAAGTCCAGTTCGTGTAATTAAATTCATGTCCTAAAACTTTAGTATTGTTATCAAAAAAAGGGCTTTGTTTTGTTGTTGCCACTACATATCCAAGCCCTCGTTTTTTGTGGTTATGATGTGCTGTAAGTGGAAAAACGCCTGACATGGCATATGTTTTATCTTTGATAATAAGTTTTTCGGCTAAAAGCCAACCGGCAATGCCTTCTGTGTAGATTGGAATGTTTTTATTGCTTAAATCTTTTAAAACATTCATTATTTCATTCCAAAAATTTATACCGTTTGGAGTTTGTAGTAAATTATTAAGACTGTCTATAAACGCTTCAACGCTACCGCTTGGAATATATAGTCCGTTGATATTATTCCAATTGTTTGTATTATTTAGAGTCAGCTTACTTAGCTTTGCTCCGGTTTCTTTTAAGGCTTCCAAATTTTCAGGATAAAGGTGTCCTAAAAAATTGTCCTGAATATATCCAATATTGATTGATGGAGAAAAAGGTTTAATATGGTTTTTTAGCTGATTGGTTAAAATTTTTGTAGTTATTTGTTCTGATTCATCATTTTCAACGGAGGCGAGTTCTAAAATTTGATCGAGGTTGAGATGTGCTTCAACAAAATCTGCTAATTCATCTAAAGTTTTGTCTATCTTTTCCATTTCAGCCAATTCAATTAAACCTGTGTCTCTTTCTAAAATAGGATTTGCCACAAGTCTTGGTAAAAAACCTAAGAACTCTGTTTTGCAATATTTTTTGACGCAATCGTTTAAAAGTTTGCCATGTCTTTGGCTACCTGTCTTATTGGCAATAATTCCGACAATATTGAGTTCGGGGTCAAATGTTTCGCAACCATTAACAATAGCGGCAATTGTACGAGTCATTTTGGTGACGTTTATCAGTAAAATAACGGGGGCTTGTAATGTTTTGGCAAGATAGGCGGTAGAACAACTACCTTCTGTATCTAATCCGTCAAACAAACCTCGATTACCTTCTATTATTGCTAAATCACAAGGTTTTTCAAAATCTTCTTCTCCGCTATAGTTAAAGAGCATACGTTTTATAAAAAGCTCTTTAATTTGTTGAGGAGACATAAAAAAAGGGTCAAGATTACAAGCTGTTAACCTTGTTGCAAGACTATGCCAAGCTGTATCAATATAATCAGGACCTTTTTTAAAAGCACGTACTTTAAGTCCACGACGTGTAAAAGCACGCATTAAGCCGAGTGTAACAAATGTTTTTCCGGTGCTTCCGGATAATGCAGAGATAACTATTTTTTTCATTTTTTTGATAATATTTTATAGAATTTTTTAACGAAATAAGGTTTGTAAAAAGTATTTTTTCTACAAACCTTATTCTTTAATTTATCTTACCATTTCTTTTTGCGTTGTTCAGCCAAGGCTCTTGCTTGTTCTTCAAACGATTTAAAACCGGCTTGAGAAAGGGCATCTTCAACTGTTTTCTTCCAGTCCCACGCCGCATAAATAACAGGTTTATGGAAGATTCTTCTAAACTGTTCCAACTCTTGCCTGTAAAAGCGTTCTTTTGGAGTTTCTAAGCTTTCTCGTAAAAATCCTTGCAAGCGAGAGAGTTCGCCTTCATACCATTCAACGAGTTCTTCCGGTTGGTTATATTTTTTTAGAATATGTTCATAATTATGTTTAATTAAAAGCTGTTTTGCGTTTTCAAGATGTTGAGCTTGTATCCACTCTCCTAGTTTGTCAACGCTTATATTTTCAGCTTCGATTGCGGCTAAATCTATTTTAGTTTGATGATAAGTATCAGGTACAACAGATGCAGAACAAATTCCGACAATTGCCACAATTCCCCTGATAATTTTACTGTTTGAAACACCTTGTCCGCAGAAGCCGACTTTTTTACCAAATTTTTGACCTGAGAAGATTGTAACTAAAATCGCCCAAATAACAGCCGGATCTTCTTCATCGTAAATATGTGATAATCTAGCATTATCTCTGTCTGTTGCCAGAACCATTTGAGTCATATCATTAGAACCGATAGAAAATCCGTCAAATTCTTTGAGATACTCTTTGGCTAAGATAGCGTTACTTGGAATTTCAGACATCAAGATAATTTTTAAGCCGTCTTCGCCACTTTTGAGTTTATGAACTTGTTCGAGATAGGCACGCATACTTCTTGCTTGCTCGAGAGTTCTGACGAAAGGAAGCATAATTTGCAAGTTTTTTCCACCATATACACCACGAGCCAGTTTAAAGGCTTCAAGCTCCCAATCGTGGAGGTTACGAGAAACGCCTCGCCAACCAAGCATTGGGTTGTCTTCTTGATGTTCAAACAATAAACCGCCAAGCAAGTTGCAATATTCGTTGGATTTAAAGTCTGTTGTACGATAAATTATGTCTTTTCCGTAAAATGCCATGGCGAAGAGAGCCAAACCTTGAGAAAGAGTTTGGACATAGTGTTCTTTGCCTGAACGATAACCTTTAGAGCGAATAAGCTCTTTAATTTTATCAGGAATAGTTCTAACAGAGTCTAATTGTTTTTGTAGTCCGCTACGCATAGCGACTTCGGCTCTTAGGTCTCCGATTTCGTTTAAGGCTTCTAATACAAGTTCTTTTTGTCTTGCATATTCAGCCATTTCACTGACTTGTTGTTCTATTTCGCTACGTCTGCGTATGGTTTCAGAATCTGTTCCAAATAATAGGGCAAGTTCATCATCAAAACCCATAACATAGCGGATATGTGCTTCTAAGTCCGTAGTGGTTTTTAATAAATCTAAGCGGTGGCTAGCTTTTTCAACATAATCATCAAGCTTTGATTCAAGCTCTCTTAACTTACGGTGAGCCGCCATTGATTCATTAGGCGTAGTATTTTCAACAGATAACTCATGGTGTGTTTTGGCAATATCATCAGATAAGCCGGTAATAGCACCAACATATTCGCGTAATTTAATATTGATATTGATTAAACCCGAGTTGAGCTGTTCCCTTAATGTTTTTGTTAATTGATTATTGAGAACTTTTAATTGGTCTTGAACAACGGCTTGTAATTCACCGTTATCATAAGCTTCAAGAGCTAAAGGGTGTATACCTATGTTGCCAAGCATAAATTCGGCACGCAATAAACCAACTTCAAAGTCGTCAATATTGCGTAGTCGAGAAAGGAACATTGCCTGACTAACATCTGCGAGAACGAGACCGACTTTTGTTTTAGTAGGGGGTATTGTGCTTAAATCAAGCTCGCCACCGACTTCTTTTAAAGGTAAAAGCCCTCTATATGCTCGTCCTGTTGTTCCATCAACAGTAACTTCTTGTCCGTCTAAAGCTCTTAACAATTCAACTTTTTGTATGCCGATTACCGCCGGAATTCCAAGTTCACGAGAGGTAATAGCCGCATGAGAAGTATCTCCGCCAACGTCTGCTAAAATAGCCGAAGCAACTCGCATTCCCGGAACCATATCTGGGTCTGTGCGTTCTGCGGCTAAAATATCGCCTTTGTTTATGCGGTTAAGTTCAAGGGCAGAGCGTAAAAAACGTACAGTTCCTTGACCTGCTCCTCGGGAAGCTCCGTTGCCCTCTAATAATAGTTCGGCATTGGCAACAGCTTTCGGGTCAACTTCGTGGCGACGCATGAATATTGTGTTTGGATGTTGTTCAAATTCTTCATTCCAACGAGTTTCCGGACGAGCTTGAACGAACCATAATTCTTCATTTGCATCTATGCAAAATTCAGAATCCATAATCATGCTGTCATAAGCTTTACTGATGGCTCTAACGCCTTTTGCGATACGTTCCGCAAGAGACATGGATAAAGACCAACGAAAGACTTCATTTTCAGGCACTTTTACTTTTTTTGTTCCGCCGGCTTCATCATAAACAATCTTCATTGTTTTAGAACCCATTTGGCGAATAACGACTTCGGCTCCGTCTTCTCTTTGAAATACATAATATTTATCGGGAGTAACCATTCCGCCAACGATAGATTCGCCAAGACCATAAGAGGAATCAATAGAAACAAGGTCTTTTCTATCCGTTCCGCGACAACCCGTTGCGGTATCAGCCGAGAACGCTGTTCCTGCGATTACCGGGTTAATCATACGCATCATACAAACAGAGAGAGAGGTGTTTTCTATTGCCCATTCTTGCTTTGCTTGAATGGCGATATTTTCGTCTCCCGTTTCTTCTGCAAGGGCAAGGGCGTCTAAAATTGCTTCACGTCTATAAGTCATACTGCGTAAGTTATAAGCAGAGGAACAGTCCCAGTGATAGGCTAAAACAACGTTGTCTCCTCCGACCATATTGAGATAGGTATCTTGAAGACCCGCAAAAGCTTTTTTGCGAGAATCTTCACCGGCAGCAGAAGAACGCACGGCAACGGGAACATCTTCTTCGCCTGCTTCGTTACATATATCTTGGTAAGCTTGGCGTACCGCTTGGTCTACTTCTTGGGGAAGATCAATAGACAAGATGGCTGCTTGTACTAAAATAGAGCGTTTTCTAAGCTGGTCGATTCCTTCGGGAGAGGTTGCAAAACCCTCAACAACGTTATTGATAAATGAGCGTGTTTTGGTTTGTTGTTCGGTTTGTTTGGCAAGGCGATCTTCTCTGATCATATTCCCGAGGCTACGAACAAATTTTTGTAAAAATTCAGGATCACTGCTAATTTCAGGGTCAAGCCAGTCTATTCTTTTATATTCACGATCAACAATAGCTCTTACTTGTCCGCCGTTTAATTTTGTTTCGTCTAAAACTTTTTCAAAGGCTTTAGCGGAAACAGCCCTAAACTGTGGGGCTTTAATTTCTTTAACTTGGCTGATTATAGCGGTATTATAGTTTTTTCCGCCAACTAAAAGTTCAGCCTCTTCTCCAATACTCTCAATATCTGCACCAGTTAAGACCAACTTTTGTGCTATCATCTCAACATTAGCCCCTTTAGCGTTTTTTTGTTTGTTGTCTTTTAACTCGGAATCTTGAGCTGTTGAATTAGTCTTATCCTTTTTAGACATTCGATCCTCCCTAGTGGATTGGAGAAAAAATCATTTTAAATAAAATTAACATTAACAGTAAGTATATACATATTTTATCTTGTTTCAAATAAAATATGTATATACTTTTTTTATAATACTTTGTGTTTCTAAACTCGTCAATCTTTTATCTTAAGCAAGTTTTTAATGTTTACTTTTTGGTTGATTTTTTTGTGTCTTGTGTGGTTGTGTTGTTTGGCAATTTATATCCGCAATAAGGGCAAAAATCTATTCCTTCGATAGAGATAGGTTTATGACAAGCTTTATTCGGACAAATAGCAGGCACAGGGGCAAGTTCTACTAACAACTCACCTTCTTTAACCGGAATCATCTGTTTGCTTTCCTTATAATCTGCCGTTTTTAAAACTCGTTTAACTAATCCGGAAACAGGTGATACAACCGCTTTTTCTTGTTTCATAATAGAAATATTACATATTTCTTCGCCGGCTTTTACTATATCACCGGGGCTTACATACATAACCCACATATCTCCGTTACTTGGTGCGGCGATATGATATTCATTATTGGGGTCTGCTTTTACCAAACCTTTTTCGTTGGTAGAAGTAGCCTTTGCTACCTGTACATCAACGGACATTATTTCAGAATCAAGGAAATAACGCACGACAGAAATACCGTTATTATCCGGTGGTTGAATGCTTAAAATGCTTAAATGGTGAGGCTTTCCTTTAGTATCAGTAAAGTTTAATTCTTCACCGACCGAAAGCCCTTCAAACCAAATATCAAGAGGCAATCTGTTTGGGTCGCCGTAGGTTTGTTGAAACTCTATTGTTTTAATGGCGTCAGCCGGGTGGTTAAGATACATAACCAACTCTTCTTTATTCGCTTTGCGATGTAGAATTTCGTTTAAGTGTTTGTTTTCTGCTTCTATATCAATATCATTTAGTGATTCAAGAGGAGATTTTTCAACTCTCTTTTTAATTGCTTTTTCCCACTCGTTGCCAAAGGCACTTTGATATACCCAGTCAGCAGGAAAACCTAAAGGCAGTTTTCCAAACTTACCTAACAATAAGTCTTTAAACGCATCATTACAATCACGGTAAATGATCAGTCTTTCTTCCTTCATTTGCGGGGTGAGTTGTTTTTCGGGCGTATTACAAGTTTCTTCCATTACCTTTAAAAGATAAGCAACTTCTTCTTCTCCGCCACGTTTAAAGGCACTAGTTACAGCTAAAAACGCCGTATTCCATGTTATTTGAGACCCCGGAGTAACGTCATGATAGCGTACAATCTTTCTGGTAGAAGTCAAAAAGTGAAGCATATGAGGCAATAAGCGAATATAACCTTGCTTCATTGCTCCTTCTTGAGAAGAAGAGGTTGCACCGCCCGGCATACCGTGTTCCACTACGTCATAGTCGACTCCTTGGAAATAAGGAGCTGTATATTTATCGTAGTATGGCATAATTTGTTTTAATACATAATTACAATCTCGAATTACATTTTTATCGATCATTGTTTTAAGACCCAGTTCATTTTCAAGGTAAGCCGCTGTTGATAACACATCGCCTTGACCATACCAACGAACGGAAGCACCTATACCGGTATCTACAATATTAGCTCCGGCTTTTGCCGCAGCACCGACAGCAGGTACAAAAAGACCATCTGTACAATGTCTATGATAATGTAGAACCAAATCAGGATATTTCTTTCTTAACGCCGTAATCAAATTGGTCATATAGGTAGGAGAGGCAATCCCTGCCATATCTTTTACACCCAATATCACTTCAGAGCTGATTTTATCTTTAGAAATACCGCTGACACTTGCACACATTTTTAACATTTCATCGGCAACATCAAGATAATGTTCAACGCTAAAGCCGTTTCCGGGCGAAAGAGATATAGCCGGTTCAAATATACGGTCTTTGCGGTTTAATGCGATTTCGGCGAAAGGACGCATATTGTCAACATGGTTTAAAAAATCGAAACAGCGAATTACATGATAATGTTCACAAACCATTTCCGCAGTCATTTGCATTAAGTTTTTGGGTTGTGGTTTATACCCTAAAACGTTTGTAGAGCGAATCAGAATTTGCTTTAAAGTTTTTGGTGCAAACTTATTCCATTCCTCAGCTTCTGTGAACGGATAAGTCATATTAGCGAGCATAGCCACGTGGAAATGGGCTCCGCCACCGTTTTCTAAAGAAAAGAAGTTTGAGTTGTCAAGGTATGGACCAACAAGTCTGTCTTCTGCTTCTCTAAAACGGTTTCCGCTGTTTGATTGGGTAGTATCACGACCTGTGCAATCAGTAAAATGCACGACGCCTGAATCTCTGATAAAGCTTATTAAGGCTTTACGATCATCTTTTGGATATGGAGATTGGCGTTTTTGAATTTCTGAACGAATAGGTGGCAATACCGGTTCAAAGCGTGCCATTTTAGGACAATAAAGGTTGCGATATTCACCTAATTGAACAAAGGGGTTATAACCTCTTGCAGAAATCTCGGCCGTTAACTTGGCTAAACGTTCCGATTCCGGTGCAAGGTCAAGGTAACGCATTAGTGAAGGTGTATTGGCGATAAAGTTTGTATCATAAGTACCTTCGCGGAACTTAGGATTTTTTAATAGTTGACGATAGAATGGAATTGTTGTTTTTACTCCACCAATAGTATATTCTCCGAGAGCACGTTCCATTATCCCTAAAACCTTACTCCAGCCTTGACCGTAGGTAATAAGTAGGGCAGCCGCAGAGTCATAGTTAGAAGGAAACTCATAACCGGCACAAATATTTGAATCTAAGCGAACGCCGGGGCCACCGGGAGAAACATAACGCACAACCAAGCCTGAGTTTGGTGCAAATTGTTTTTGTGGATTTTCACAGTTTATTCTAACTTGCATAGCGTTATGAACAGGGCGAGTATTAGCCTCGTTAAAACGTAATCTTCCACCAAAAGCAACGGAAATTTGTTCTTCTACAAGGTCTATTCCGTAGCGAGCTTCTGTGATACCGTGTTCTACTTGAAGACGAGTATTAACTTCGATTAAATACGGAGTTCCGTCTTCGGTAACTAAAAATTCAACAGTACAAAGAGAATAATAACCAACTTTGCGTACTAAAGTGCGTGCGTAATCTTTTAATCTTTCTCTTAAACCTTCGCTAAAATTAGCCCAAGGAGAAGGGGTTATTTCGATGAGTTTTTGGTTGTTACGTTGAATAGTACAATCACGCTCATCAAAGGCAAATACGTTTCCATATTGGTCGGCAATAATTTGTATTTCTATGTGGCGAATATTGGTTAATAATTTTTCAACATAGACTCTGGGGTTTCCGAAAGAGGCTTGTGCCATTGTAGAAGCTTTAAAAAAGGCTTCGTCCAATTCTTCTTTTGAATGAACGGCAAAAATACCACGTCCGCCACCGCCACCTTCGGCTTTTAACATAATCGGAAAGCCAATTTCAGAGGCGACTTTTTTCGCAATCGGTACGTCAACAGCACCGTCAGAACCGGGAACAACGGGAATACCCAGTTGTTTTGCAAGTTTACGCACTTCAACTTTATTTCCTAAAAGTTTCATAGATTCAGCCGCAGAACCAATAAATAAAATTCCGGCTTCCTTACACTTAATCGGAAACGCTTCGTCTTCTGATGCAAAGCCCCAACCCGGGTGGATAGCGATAACGCCACGACGTTTTGCTTTTGCTATAATATAATCAATATCAAGATAAGCACGAGGGTCTGAGCCTAAAAGCATCAATTCTTGTGCCGCTGAGGCTGCCGGAGAGGTTTTATCCGTGTCTGTGGCGGTTAAAATGGCTATGGCATCAAAACGTTCTTTGATGGAACGACAAATACGTCTACCCGGAATACCGCGGTTAGCTACTAAAATAGCTTTTCCCTTAACTTCTGCCAATACGTCATCGAAACTTTTAATAGACATAAAGAACCTCTTCTTAAATAAATTATATAATGCTGTTACCTTGATATTATTAAAATATCTAAAAAATACATTAAAATAAGTATGTTACCCTTATTACAACTTAACAACAAAGCTTTTGAAAAAATTTAATAATAAGCTTAGGTGTTAATCAGCCTTAAGTTATAGTCTAAATGCTGAAATGTAAATAAAATTTAAGAGCTTTTTTGTATAAAAGGTAAAAGACTGCCATAATTAACTTTATGCTGTTTACCGTTATTGTCTTTTAGCAATAAAGAACCATCAAGATCAAGACCATTGATAACTCCTTGTAAGGCTTCATTGTTGTTTGTATCATGCGGTAAAATAACAACGCTTTGATTTTTAAAAGCTAAAAATTTTTCAGCTATCTTAAAAATATTGTGAAGATTACCGTCTTTAATCTGTTGATTATAGAGATTGGTTACTCCTTGGATAAGGGGTAGCCAAAGTTTTAAAAGTTCTTTTTGAGAGAAACAATATTGTTTTTCTGTGGCTAATGAACTCGCTATAAGAGCATGGTCTTTTCTTAATTGTTCTTTATCGGGAAAACTGTTAATATTTATACCTATTCCGACTAAAAGGTGTCCGTTTTTTTCTTCTAATAAAATACCACCGATTTTTTTATTGTTTAAAACAAGGTCATTGATCCATTTTAGTTGAATATTATAACCCAGCGTTTGAAAGGCTGAGCAAAACAAAGACCCTATAATCACCGCAGCCCCTTGTGATTTGGTCATATTATCCAAAGGAAGATGCCATGCGGCATAAATATTTCCTTTTGGAGAAACCCAGTTTCGTCTTAATTGTCCTCTGCCTGAACTTTGGTTTAAAGTAAGAACAGAACCGAAAAATGGAAGAGCATTATTTTTTATTAAATGCCAGCCAAGATCAAGGCTTGAACTTGATTCTCCGGCAAGAATTATGTTTTGTTCCGTTGTGATTTCTTCATTTTCCAGCCCCCAGTCTTTTAAGGTTGTGGCTTGAGTTAAGTTTTCAATATCTTTTGTTAAAACAGTAATCATTTTTCTTCCTAAAACGTTAAATATAATTGTTGAAAATAGTTTTTTATTTTATGATTGTAGATATTCAGTGCTTTTTGAGGTGTATGTGTATGAAATATTATTTAGTCGGTGGTGCCGTGCGTGATTTGCTTCTTGGTAAAAAGCCGAGGGAGTATGATTATAGCCTTGATCAGGAAGCTTTTGAATATATAATGTTAAAAGAAAATTCTCGCAAGGTGGGAAAAAGCTATGAGATTTGTATAGAGAACGGAATAGAATATAGCCGCCTTCGAGGGAACGATATTTATGTTGATCTTTTAGAAAGAGATTTAACAATCAACGCTTTGGCATTAGACGGAGAAGGGCGTATTTATGCCCACCCACAGGCGTTAAATGATTTAAAAAATAAAATATTAGCCCCTTGTTCAGAGCTTTCTTTTAAACAAGACCCAGTTAGGGTTTATAGAGCAGCAAGATTTCACGCCACATTTCCTGATTTTTCTTTGTCAAAAACAGCTTGTCTTTTAATGGCACAAGAAAGATTTTGCGGTTCGTTGGAATATATTGCTGCGGAACAACTTTGCAACGAAACCATTAAGGCGTTAAACAGTAAAAAACCCGGAAATTTTTTAAGAGGTATGTTGAAAGGACAAGTTCTTACTCCTTGGTTTAAAGAGCTTGAAGGGGCAGACGATATACCGGCAGGTCCGGTGAAATATCATAATTCTTCTGTGCTGGAACATACAGCCACAGTAATGGATAGTATTTCAAAAGATATAGAAAACAATATGTTATTGTTTAAAACTATTGAAGAAAAGTTTGAAGTAAAAACTTTGGCGGTTTGGATGGGGTTATGTCATGACCTTGGAAAAACAACAACAGATAAAGAGCTTTTGCCTCGCCATTTTGGACATGAATTACGAGGTATAAACTTAGCCATCGCACTTGGAACTCGTTTAAAAATGCCGACTAAATTTATTAAGGCCGGTGAAATCGCAGTAAAACTACATACTAAAGCCGCACTTTATTCTCAATTAAGGTCGGGAACAAAAGTTAAGCTTTTAACAGAGCTTCATTATCATAACTTGCTGAGACCTTTTTTGTACTTACTTCATGCGGATTCCGGGCTTGATTTAAGCGAAGAAATACAAAGAGATTTGCATGAAATATTGGCTGTTAAATTGCCGGACCAATATCAAAATCAAGGTAAAAAATCAGGCGAAATGTTACAACAATTGCGTATCTTAGCTTTAAACAAAAGTAATTAAAGACACTAAAATATATTATTTATCTAGTAATATCAAGATTTTACCTAATTAAATTGTGTGTCTGTTATTTTTTTGTGCTGTCTCAATAAAAAAGATATTGACTTTCATTATCATAATGGTTAAAAGACAAAACATAGCGTTTGTACTTTCATCTAATAAGGCAAATGAGTTAATTATTGCCAATAACATCTTGTAATAGCAAATGATAAAGGAGGAGTCATGTCTATAGTCTTAATTGGAGGAATAGAAAACCAAAAAAGTAATTATATAAAAAATGCACAAAAAATAGGTATTAATCTTAAGGTTTTTACAGGACATGAAAGAAACGTAGGGAGTAGAATAGGTAAACCTGATGCTGTTATTATTCTTACCAAAGTTATCTCTCATGTAGCGAAACAAGAAGTTTCTCAAAAAGCAAAAACAATAGGTGTTGGTGTGGTTTATCAAAAACTTACGGGGCTAAACCACTTACAGGCATGTTTTCAATCATTAATAAAAGATTATAAAAAGAGATAAAGGATAAAATCATGTGTGCTATGCGACAATTAAGCGAATTAAATAAACAAGGAATGAGAGCTTGTGCGGAAAAAGATTGGAATAATGCAGAGTTTTTGCTGACTCAGGCTTTAAATCAAGGTATTGCAATTGGTTCTAACGTGTTAGAAGCAAAACTCAGGAATAATATTGGCATTATGTATACGCTTTCAGGACGCCACCAAGAAGCTCATGTTCATTTTAGTTCAGCTTTGGATAAATTAACAACGAAAATAGGTAAAAAAGGGAAGTTTTATCATGTGTTATGTGATAATATCCAAAAAAACACCTTAAGGATCAACACAAAATAGAGAGGTTGATCCTTGATAGTTAAAGTAACACTTTATGTTTTTATTGTTTCATTTTATATCAAAAAACACGCTTTTCCATTAAGGTTAAAGCGTGTTTTTTGATTATATTTTTTAAGTTATTTATTTCTAACTGTTTGATATTTAATGGCTAGTTTGGCTAATTCGCTTAAACGATGGTCTACTAAGCGATATAGAGAATTTAAGCTAAAAGTTCCATCTTTACGCATTTTTCCGGCAGGTAAACCGGTCAATAGTTCTATCGCCTCATCTATGTGTTTTACGGGGTAGATAAAAAACTGTTGGTTTTTAATAGCGTCTAAAACTCCGTTATCAAGCATAACTTGATCAAGGTTGTCATAAGGAATAATTACACCTTGGCTTCCTGTGAGTCCGCGTCTGCGACAGAGCTCGAAAAAACCTTCTATTTTAGGGTTTACTCCACCAACCGCCATTATTTGACCCGATTGATTAACCGCCCCCGTAAAAGCCAAAGACAAGTTTACGGGTACATCGGAAAGAGCGGAAAGCAAGGCAACAAGCTCGGCACCTGAGGCTGAGTCTCCTTCAATTCCGGCATAGCTTTGTTCAAAGCAAATACTTCCCGTAAGAATTATAGGTTTTTTCCGTGCAAAAAGAGCTAAAAGATAAGTTTTTATAATGAGCATGGCTTTTGTATGAATAGGTCCGCTAAGAGCTGCTTCTCTTTCAAGATCAATAATGCCGTCATGTCCAACGCCGATAGTACAGGCAATTTGATGTGGAAGACCAAACTCAAAATCGCCAAAAGCGGTAACCGACAATCCGTTAACCCGCCCGACCGCTTCACCGCTAGTATGGACTTTAATCACTTTTCTTTCATAATCTTCGAGGTACAATTCTTCATAAAGATTGTTGCGATATTTATGATCTTTGCCGGCTTGTTCTATATATTCATAGCTTACAATATCTTTTTTGTTTATTTTTGCTAAAGTAGACGCTTCAATCATTACTTCTCTTAACAATGGAAATTTTAACGAAAGTTTTTTGCGATCTTCTCTAAGTTTAGAGCCAAAATCAATTAAAGCCGCTAAGGCTGTTTTGTCAAAATGTAATAATTTGTTTTCATCTATAATTTTTCTGACAGAGGTTAAATACATTTTTACGCCGTCTGCGTTGCATTCGGTATCAGGGTTTAAATGGGCTTTGATTTTAAACAATTTACTAAAACGATCGTCATGTTCCAAAAGGTGTTCATATAAATCTTCGGTTCCTATAAGAATTACTTTTAAAGACAGCTTTAATGGTTCAGGTTCAAGCCCCTTGGTTTTAGTTACTTCTTGAGCATCACCCGCATCTTCTATATGGGCAAAGCCTGAACGCAAAGCTCTTAATAAACCTTCAAACGCAAGCGGATTGGGAATAAGGTCATTAAGATGTATAACTAAAAAACCGCCGTTGGCACGGTGGAGAGATCCGGCTTTAATTAAGCTAAAGTCTGTAATTAATGCCCCCATTTCACTTTCACGTTCAATACAGCCAAGCAAATTGGAAAGCGTTGGGTGATCGTCGTGGATAATAGGAGCACCTTGTAACTTTGAGTTATCTACAATTAAATTAGCCTCATAGCGATGATCTATTTGTTCAAGTTGTTCTTGATTGGGAAGGTGGCTTGGGGCTTGAGAAACTCCTTGTTGAAAGCTTGCTTGAATGGGCAACTCTTTTAACAAAAAGGCTTCTAAGTTTTCCAAAATATCTTTTTGTAACATCTCAATATAGCTTTCTAAATTCTTTTTACTTGAGTCTGATACGGCAGTAGGCTGAATTTTTTTTGTAAGCACTTCAAATTTCTTTTTCAAGATAACTTGAGCCAATTCTTTTTCCAACTTTTTTTCACTTTCAACAAAGTGTTGTTCTAATTTTGATAAATCTCTAAGTTGAGGGCTAAACGACTTGGTCAATTTTGCCCCTCTTGAGCGTATTTCTTTTCTTAAATTTACATCAAGAGTATCAAAGTCTTGAGGGTTTAATCTTTTTCCTTCAAAAAGAGGATACAAAGTAATTCCGCCTTGATCATCAAGGTCAAGGTGAAAACCATGTTTTTCTGCGGTGGTATTCATTTGATTGATAAGCTTGTCTCTTTTAGATTGAAAGCTATCATAAATTGTGTTGCGTTGTTTTTCAAAACTATCTTTTTCAAATTCGGCAACAACCTCTTTTCTGATATTGAGTAATATTTCTTTTAAAGTTGCTTGAAATTTTTTGCCAGTTCCATGAGTTAAGCTGATTAAAAGAGGTTTGTCGGTATCAACAAAATTATGCAGATATAATAAGTCAGGCGGAGTTGGATATTTTTTGGCTTTTGGTTTTAAAAACTCATTCACAAGATAAAACCTGCCATAATCGGCTTCGCCTGAAAGATAAATATTATATCCGCTATGTTCTATATTTAATGCAAGTTCCAGAGCTTGAATAGCTCTTTTGTGAGGAGAACGCCAAAGTCTGGGAACGGGAATTTTTTGGCTGTTGTCAAAAGGAATTTTTTCCTGTGGGAATTTTGCTGTAAGTTTTTCAAAAGAAAGGGGCTGAATTTTTGTCATGATGATATTACTTTATATGTTGTTTTTATTTATCTGTAAATTTTAGGTTGATTATGTTACGTAGAACCTAGTATTATATTATATAATCATAAAAAAGACTAGAACTTATTTAATTATTAAAATCAAGCTCTTATTCAGGTTTGCTTCTTGGATGATGCATTTTGTGAATTTCTGTTAAACGTTCGGTCTGTACATGGGTATAAATTTCAGTTGCACTAACATCAGAATGTCCCAACAACATTTGAACGCTTCTTAAATCAGCACCGCCATCTAAAAGATGAGTTGCAAAAGAATGGCGAAAAGTATGGGGAGAAATATCTTTTTTTATTCCGGCCTCCAAAGCTCTTTTTTGTACCATTTTCCAAACAGCTACTCGTGATAAGGAGGCTCCGTTACGATTAAGAAAAATGTTTTTACACTTTGGCAAAAACAAAGGACGCCAGTTTTGAATGTAATTGTTTAAGAAAGTGGCGGCGGTGTTGTGAATTGGTGTATAGCGTTCTTTAGAGCCTTTTCCAAAGATTTTTAACAAGCCTGTTTGTGCATCAAAATTTAACGGGCTTAAAGAACATAATTCAGAAACTCTTAAGCCGGCCGCATAAAGTAATTCTAAAATAGTTCGATCTCTGTATCCAAACTTATCGTTTAAATCTAGGCTGTTAAATAAAGAGGTCATCTCTTCTTTCGTTAAAACATCAGGAATTGTGCGTGGTAGTTTGGGGTTTTCTAAAAACTGCGAGGGGTCGTGGTTAAAGACTCCTTCTTCGAGGGCAAAAGAAAAAAGCCCTCTTAACGCCGCTAAATGGCGAGCTAGGCTACGCCCCGATAAGCCTCTTCGTCTAATATAAACGATATAAAGATATAATATTTCTTGATCAACATCTTCAAGTTGAATATCTTTTTCTTTTAAAAAAACAGAAAAATCACTTAAATCATAAGAATATGAACTTAAAGTGTTTTCAGACAAACCCTTTTCCACCAGTAATTTTTCTAAAAAACCGTCAATCAAAGGGTGGAGCTTTAAGATTTCTTTTTTTTGTATTGTCATAGATTCGGAATATTTATTGGTTGTAAAAAATGAATAGCTATTTTAATATACTAAAGTTTTACCGACACATATTTTAAAATCAGTGCAACTTTATTTAATGCGTTTATATTCTATTATTACATCTGAACAATATTAGCAAATATTTGTATTCAGCTCGGTAAGACACTAAGGAGTTTATTAATGAGCTTAAAAAACATACAACTTGAACATTTAAAAAAACATCTGGCTTATATTTCGCTTGGATCAAATATTGGCGATTCTCGGAAACATTTAAAATCAGCTCGAGAGGCTCTTTCCGCTTTACCAGGAATAAGCATAAGCTCTTTATCTCGAGTTTATAAGACAGAACCTCAAGAGATAAAAGAACAACCTTGGTTTTATAACCAAGTTCTTTGTCTTTCTTGTCATCATGCTGTTACCCCCGAGGGGCTTTTAGAGTCTTTGTTAGATATAGAAAAAAGTCTTGGCAGAAAAAGAGAAGGTGTAAAACCTAAAGGTCCAAGAACTATTGACCTTGATTTATTATTTTTTGATCAGGAACAATGCAATACAAAAGAGCTTGTTTTGCCCCACCCAAGGTTGCATGAACGAGCCTTTGTTTTAGTTCCTTTATTAGAAATTAACCCCGACCTTTGCTTGCCAAATTCTTTAAGTTTAAATACTTTATTAAAATCCTTGCCATATCGACTGGAAAATGACAAAATACTTCAGTCGTAATTATTAATTATTAGGAGAAAAAGCATGTTGTGGAAGTTTCTTATCTTTGGACTGCTTGGTTTTCTTTTATACAAGATGTTTGTTTTGGATAAAAAGAAAAAGGGTGAAAATAAAGAGAATGTTAACGAAAAAATGTATGCACAAGGGAAAATGGCAAAAGACCCGATTTGCGGAGCATATGTTTCTGTGTCTGAAAGTAGCATAAAAGTTAAAGACGGCAACACAATACACAGATTTTGCAGCTATGATTGCAGAGATGCTTTTTTAGAAAAATTAAGAGCAGAAGGGCGACAAATTCCGGAATCAAAAAACAATGACGATGATGAATAACTAACAGGTTGAAAATAATAATTAACTTGTGATCTTGTTAAAATGATTAAGAGTAAGTTTTTTCGCTTACTCTTTTTTATTTTGTAAATTATTCTCTAAATAGAATTTAGTTGAATTTCTGCTAATATTTCAAGTTCTTCCGCCAACGCTAAAGCTTCACTTAAAGTTTTTCCCCAAGTACAAAGCCCATGTTTTTGCATAAAAATCGCTTGGTAAGTTAAAGAAAGTTTAGCAACTTCAGACGCTAATTTTTGAGAACCGGCAGGAAACGCAGAACATATTCCCAATTTTTTCTTAAAAGTATCAGCTTCAAAAAGGTCAAGCTTAATAAAATTATCAGCCCCGACTTTGTTCATAAGTGCAAGCATTTTCGGCGGGTGTACATGCACAATCGCAAAAGCTTCCGCTTGGGTTTTATAAATTTCAAGGTGCATTTTAGTTTCAGATGAAGGGGTTGCCCCTGTTAGCAATTCAGCGTTTTTTATATTGACTAAAGCCAGTTTTGATTTATCAAGCTCTTTTTTTACAGAGCCAGAGGCAGTAATCAGGCAAGTTGAGTCCGTTGTTTTTATGCTCATATTACCGTTAAAACCGCTTAAAAGTTTTCTTTCCCATGCGTAGCGACAATAAAGTTTTAACTCTTCCGTTTCTTTGGTGGGTATAAGTCCATCTTGCTTGTTTTGTATAAGTTTTTTTCTTTGTTCCGCATTGGTTTTTATATCTATGATTGGTGTTTCGTCCAAGCAGTCTAAGGTCTTTCCTTCGACAGGAATCACTTTTAATTCATAATAACCGTTATCCAATGCCTTTATTTTTTTTATGATAACATCGTGTAAACCTATGGGGTTAGGGCGAATTGGACTTCTGGTATTAAAAACCCCACGTTTTTGTTGTTCTTTATTGTTGTGGGGGTATACCTGTAAAACATCTCGTTTGGCTTTATGTAGCCAAGAAAGTATAGTTATTTCCTGTTCCACTTCTAATGACATCAAACCATAAACATAATCAGGATAAATTATAACAATTGCAATATCTTTATCTTCTTTTTCGAAGATACTTTGTTCGTCCGATTTCGCAACAATAATTTCACCAATGCTTTTGAGTGAGTAGTCCATAGTTCAGCTCCCACGATGTATATATAAATATCTATATAAGACCATTGCAAAACTCCGTTTTGCGTGCTTTTGTCATCGTTTTATGCTCTGTATACACATAAAACGTTTTAAGATACAAAAACCACTCATTTTGCAGGAATATTAAAATTTCCCCTTGTTTCGGGGAATACACCCGAAACCCCCAAGTCCATGGCAGGCAAAGCCAGCCTAGTGTCCTTATTCGTGGTTTTTGGAGTGTCTTTCTGGCGAAAGCCACTTAGAGGCTATTATACAATAATCTTTATATACTATTTTTATTGAAAATGGTCAAAGCCTTTAAGGTGTAATTTTTGTTTATTCAAGATTATTTCGTTGTGTGTTGTAACTCTTCCCAGTTCTTGTATTTGAGGTAGGCAGAGCTTTAGTTTGTCCCAGTGGGGTTCGTCGCAGGTTCCGAATAAAACATAGTCTTCTCCGCCATAAACACTTTGAAGTAATTTATGGTTTTTTGTTTGTTGTTTAATTGGAATAAACCCGCCATCTTCCCATAAATCAAGCTCTTTGTCTAAAGTGGTCTCATTTATGTTAAGCTCGGCTCCAAGTTCTTTTTCTTTACTGTTTAACAACCTTGGTAAATCGGATAATATTCCGTCGGAAAGATCCATTAAACCTAAGCGACAATTTGGGTGTTGGAAGTTAAACTCGGTTAATATACAAGACTCTTTAAGTTGAGGCGTGGGGGTTAAATGAGCCTGCATGGCTTTTGGAATTTGTTCTTTTAATTGTTTACGCAAATCAAAAAAATATTGATTGAGTTCATCTTTTTTAAGTTTTTTTTGTTTTTTTAATTCATATTCCAACTTACAAAGAGCTAATCTCGCTAAACCAAAAGATCCGGTAACAAAGATAATATCACCTTCTTTCGCTTGGCTACGCCTTAAAAAATATGGTTTATTCGGGTGTTGTTCCTTTGTTTGTTTTGTTTCTCCCCAAATCGCAATACCAAAACCCAGTTTTTTGTCTAAAGACAAATCTCCGCCACAAAGCGGAAGTTTATATTGGTTAGCTAAATTGCTTATTCCTTGAAATATTTGTTCAATATCAAGAGTTTTTATTTTTTTAGGCAAGCTGAGGTTTAGGGCAAAACCGAGCGGAGTTGCACCACTTGCGGCTAAGTCGCTTAGGTTGATCGCCAAGGCTTTATGTCCAATTTCTTCCGGTGTAAAATAAATTCTTCTAAAATGAATATCTTCTAAAAATAAATCAGTTGATAAAGCCAGATATGGCGTTTTAATTTTTAACTCGGCACAATCGTCGCCACGCCCTAAAACAAGATGGTCGTTTTGATTAATAAAATATTTATCAATCAACCTTAAAACTTCTTTTTCTGATTTTATATACATTTTAACAACTTATATTCTATAAAATTAATCGTCAATTTTTAAGTAATCAGACAAAATTACCTTTACACCTATTCCGGGAAAATTGACTTTATATTTATCAGGCGGAAGCTCTTCTATTATTTTTCCACGTCCAAAAATACGGTGTGTGCAAAGCCCTAAACTGCGAGGGTCTTTGGCTTGAGTTGTGTTTGTATTTTGTTCAACTGTTGAGGGTATCGGGGGATTATTTGCCGGAGTTATTGTGATTGTCGGGTCAATATCATATTCGGAATTCCATTTCGTTTGCGAAAGTCTTTCCGGCTTATATGTTTGTGTTTGGTTGACTCCAGCACTTTTTTGAGTAAGCCCGCCAATATAATTTTCTTGCCATTCTTCATAAAGTTCTGTTTTTAATTCTTTAATAAACGGACTTGGCTGAACTTGATTGGTTCCGCCTGTTGCCCTATCATAAAGTGAAAGAGGAGAAAATAAATATAACTCGTCTTTTGCTCTGGTACAGGCAACATACATTAACCTTCTTTCTTCTTCAAAATCTTCTATTTTTAACAAAGATTTTTTAGAGGGAAAACGGTCTTCCGCCAAGTCAATAATTAAGACAGCCGACCACTCTAAACCTTTTGCCGAATGTATAGTAGAAAGAGTAATCTTTTCCGTGTCTTCTTGTTGATTTGAGTTAAACGGGTCTTCTAAACAAAGGTCAGCGATAAATAAATCAAGTTCCGTATATGTTGCGGCGATGTGTCCGAGTTCTTCAAGCCCTTGTAAACGTCTGGGGTGGTCATCTGGAAAGTTGCTTGTCAAATATGGTTTATAATGTTCCGTTAGTTCGTCTATGATATAAGACGGACTCGGATTTGAAATGCGTAATTTTTCTATGATTTTTAAATCAGCGGCGAGAGTAGGAGCTTTTTTGCAAATTTTACTTACTTCTTGGTCATCATGGTTTTGCATTGCATTGTAAAGCTTTAAACAAGTTTTAGGACCTATACCTTTACTTAAACTTGTAACTCTTTGAAAAGCGTTAAAATCAAGTGGGTTAACGAGCAGGCGAGCATAACTCATAACATCTTTTATATGTTGTGCTTCTATATAGCGAATTCCGCCATATTTGCGGAAGCGAACACCTCGTTTGTTGAGTTCAAGTTCAAGGTGATAAGAATGATAACCCGAACGAAACAAAACGGCAATTTCGTTAGGTTCATAACGCCCCATAAGTTCAACTATGCGAGATGCAACCAATTTGGCTTGGGTTAAATCGGAAAAAGGCCTGATAACTTGTGGTTTTTGTTTGTTTTCTCTTTTGGTAAAGAGATGTTTTTTATAGCTTTCGACCGCATGATCCAAAACAGAGTTGCATAGATTTAAAATAGACTGGGTAGAGCGATAGTTTTCTTCTAACTTAATAATTTTTGCTTGCGGAAAATGTTCTGTAAATGCCAATATATTTTTTACATTCGCACCTCGGAAAGCATAAATTGATTGTGCATCATCGCCAACCGCCATGATATTGCCTTTTTCTCCGGCTAAAAGGCGTACAAGTCTACACTGTACAAGATTTGTATCTTGATATTCGTCAACCATAATATATTGAAACCTATTTTGATAAGATGTCAATAAATCAGGACGTTCCGTAAACAATCTTTCAAGCTCAAAAAGTAGATCATCATAATCCATTACTGCGTGTTGGCGTTTAAAACTTTTATAGGCTTGATATAATTGCTCTAAGTCGTCGGAATAGGGGAGTAAATGATAAAGCTCTCTTTTAATAACTTCATCAAGACTTAATTCTTTATTTCTTGCTTTACTAAAAAGACTCAAAACCGTTTGACTTTTTGGAAAACTCTTTTCACCTTTGGCAATTTTCAAATTATCTTTACAATCGTGAATAATTCCGCTGCTGTCGCTACTGTCCAAAATATTGGGTGGAGTTGCATAACCCGAAGGATAATATTGGCGTAAAACAGAAAAAGCAAAAGAGTGAAAGGTTCCGCCTTGAAGATTTATCAACGATGTGTGGGGGCTATTTTCTTTATGATAGTAGTAGTTGTTGTTTTCACTTGCACTTAAATCGTTTTCAGGGTATATAATATTACTTGTTGTTTCATTTAACAGCTTTGTTGCTCTTTGTAACATTTCATGTGAGGCTTTTCGAGTAAAGGTTAAAAGCAGTATATTTGACGGTGAGACGCCACTGTTTAATAGATGAGCAAGGCGATAAACAATGGTTCTTGTTTTTCCGCTACCTGCTCCTGCTATGACCAAGGTCGCTCCGTTGATTGATTCAACGGCTTGAAGTTGAGCCTCGTTTAAGTGAGAGTTAAAATCTTTCGTTTGAGTGATTTGTTGGGGTATATTGTTATGATTCATAATTTATGTCAGATATAAATTGTTAAGAAATTAATAAAAAATATGGCTTAAAAGAAAAATATTTTTATAAAAAAATAATAAAACCATTATGTTATTTAGTCAAAATAAAACAAAAAACTAAATATGGGCTTTGTCTTGACGAAAAAGAATAAGTATAGTAATGACAATCTCTTGGTTTTTTAATTTAATAAATTAAATACTAAATTTAAACAACATTTTTTATGATAGTTTTTAAGTATAAAGGCAAGGAATATGTTTGATAGTTTATCAGATAGGTTAAACTCCATTTTCCGCAATTTAAGCGGGCAGTCTCGATTGGATGAAAATAATATCCAAGAAGGTCTGAGGGAGGTGCGTCTTGCACTGCTTGAAGCTGACGTAAACTTTAAAGTTGTAAAAGATTTTGTTGAAACAGTAAAAGAAAGGGCGTTAGGGCAAGAGGTTTTAAAAAACCTTAATCCGGCTCAACATGTAGTTAAAGTAGTACATGAAGAACTAGTTGCTCTTTTGGGCGGAGAAAGTAACGACCTTAAACTAAGAGGCGAAAAACCTTATGTTGTAATGGTTGTTGGTCTTCAAGGTTCGGGTAAAACCACCTCTCTTGCCAAGTTATCCGGTCTTTTACGTTCCAGAGGTCATAAACCTTATCTTGTGCCTGCTGACGTTTATCGTCCTGCGGCGATTGAGCAATTAACAACACTGGCGAAACAGCTTGATATGCCTGTTTTTGCATCTACTGTTGATATGAATCCTGTTGATATTGCAGGGTTAGCAGTAGAAGAGGCTAAAAAACTTGGTTGTGATTTAGTCTTACTTGATACGGCCGGGCGTTTACACGTTGATGCTGTATTGATGCAAGAACTTGTTAATATTAAAGCCAAAGTAAAACCTTGCGAAATATTGTTTGTTGCTGATGCAATGACGGGTCAAGATGCTGTTACCGTTGCTGATGCTTTTAATCAAGCTCTTGATATAAGCGGTGTCGTTTTAACCAAGATGGACGGCGATGCCAGAGGCGGAGCCGCTTTATCTATTAAATCGGTTACCGGGAAAAATGTTAAATTTGTCGGTGTTGGTGAAAAACTTACAGATATTGAACTTTTTCACCCTGATCGTATAGCCGGACGTATTTTGGGCATGGGCGATATGCTCACGCTTATTGAAAAAGCACAAGATACAATAGAAGCAGAAGAAGCTGAGGCTCTTGCAAAAAAAATGCAAAAAGCTCAGTTTACGCTTGAAGATTTTCGTGTTCAGATGCAACGCTTAAAAAGCATGGGATCTTTAGAGGGTATACTTAAGCTTATTCCGGGTATGTCGGGTTTGCGTCAAAAATTAGGTTCTCTTTCTGTTCCTGAAAAAGAAATGAAGAAAATAGATGCGATAATAAGCTCTATGACAATTAAGGAACGTAACAATTCCGATATAATCAATAATAGTCGAAAACAACGTATTGCCAAAGGTAGCGGAACATCATTACAAGATGTTAATCAGCTATTGAAACAATTTGAAACAATGCGTCAAATGATGAAAAAAATGATGGGTGGATCAGGGTCTAACGCATCAAAAAATAAAGGTAAAATGCCTCAACTTCCTTCAGGTTTTCCGAAAATGCCGGGACTAGGCGGTTTAGGAGGACTAGGTGGTTTAGGTTCATTGGGCGGCTTAGGCGGGCTTGGTGGTTTTGGTGGTGCTGGATCTGATGATTCCGCTGGTGGAATGTCAAAAAGTGCTTTAAAAAAGAAAAAACAAATGCGAAAAGAACAACGCAAAAAGAAAAAACGTTGACTTTTTTCGTGCTTATTTTTAGATTAAATAAATACACTGACTAGTGTGGAGAAAACAATGGCTGTAAAAATTAGATTAACTCGTCTGGGGAACAAAAAACGTGCTTTTTATCGTATAGTTGCAACAAATAGCGGAACTAGACGTGATGGCAAACCTTTGGAAATGCTTGGATACTACAATCCTATGACTAATCCTATTGAAGTGAAAGTTGATACTGACAAGCTGAAGAAGTGGATGGAAATTGGTGCTCAACCGTCTGAAACTGTAAAATCTTTGTTGAAAGACTATTTAAAATAGCATTTAACTGGGCATATTACAGAACCATAGCTAAGCTTTTCTCGTTCGCAAATCTATCTCTTTTGAAGTTAGTGCTGGTCTGTATTATTACTCTTTTTAAAAAAAATATTGTGTATATTTAAAAAGGGTGTGATGCTTTTGTGTACTATTCGCAACGAAATTGAGGTGTGCTATGTTGAAAGAATTAGTAGAGTATATTGCAAAGTCTCTTGTTGATAAACCTGAAGAAGTTTTTGTTCAAGAGGTTGAAGGTGAACAAATCACTGTTCTTGAACTTAGAGTTGCTAAAGAAGATATCGGCAAGGTGATCGGCAAACAGGGTAGAACGTCTAGGGCTATGCGTACAATCCTAGGAGCTGCCTCTAATAAAATCAAAAAACGTTTTGTTTTGGAAATTTTAGAGTAACTTAAAGGGTGGTTTTGAGCCACCCTTTTTTTATAATACTATGAATAAAAAAGAAAAATTAATTTGTATAGGGCGTATAACTAAAGCCCATGGTATAAAAGGTGAGCTTGTTGTTGACTTTTATGGGGAAGAGGCTTCCCTATTAAAAGGATATCTATTTTTATCAAAAAATGAAGAGATACAGGAAGTTCAAGCCTTTTCACCTGATATAAAAAAAATAGAATTAAACGCCTTACGCCAACATCATGGGAAATTACTCATCGTTCTAAAAGATATAACAACCCGCAATCAGGCAGAAGATTTAAAAAATTTTTATTTATTTATTCCTGAAAGTAAATTGCCTGAGCTGTCTGACGGAGAAGTTTATCTACATGCTATTTTAGGTGCAAATATAGAGGTGGAAGATAAAAATGGGCGACGTTTTCTCGGGGTTTTAGAAAGTGTTGACCAATCAAGCGGACAAGAACTTTGGGAAATTATAACCAATGATGAAAAAGAGGTTTTATTCCCTGCGGTTAGTGAATTTATCAAAGAGTTTGATTTGGATAATAACTTGATTATAATTAGCCCCCCCGAAGGGTTACTTGATTTATATCTCACAGAGCCTGAAAATTAATCTTTCTTCTGCTTTGTTTTTGCACATAATTAGACTTTGAAAGATTTTGTTTACTCTATTTTTTAATCGAGTTATTCTACTCTTTACTTTTTTTAGACTTGATAAAGAGAGAATAAACTCTTTTTTAATATATTGTAGAAATTTCGAGGTTTAATAATGTCTGATTTCGTGCATTTACATTGTCATAGTGAATATAGCCTGTTAGACGGGGCAATTCGTTTAAAAGACCTTTGTGCTAAGGCAAAAAGCTTTAATATGCCTGCTGTTGCTGTTACGGACCATGGCAATATGCATGCGGCACTTCCATTTTTTTTGGCGGCTAAAAATCAAGGGATTAAACCCATTATTGGTTGTGAAGTTTATGTCTGTGATGACCATACCGATAAAGATAGTGCTAAAGCTAGAAGAAGGCACCACCTCGTCCTGCTCGCTCAAAATAAAGAGGGTTACCATAACCTTGTTAAGCTTGTTAGCCATGGGGCTTTATACGGTTATCATTATCGCCCGAGAGTCGATAAAAAATTACTTGCTCAATATTCTAAAGGAATAGTCGCTTTATCTGCCTGTTTAGCCGGAGAAATTCCTCGAGCTGTTTTATCTGATAACCGTGAACATGTTTTAAAACTTGTTGAAGAATATCGCTCGATATATCCGGATCGTTTCTTTTTGGAAATACAGTCTAACGGAATAAAAGAACAAGATATTTTGAATGAAAGATTGTTGGAATTATCTAAAGAAACAAAACTGCCTTTAGTTGCCACTAATGATTGTCATTATCTTAACGCTGATGATTACGAAGCTCATGATACTTTATTATGTGTACAAACGTTGTCGTTAGTCAATGATGCTAAACGCATGCGTTTTGATACCAAGGATTTATATTATAAAAGCCCTGAAGAAATGTCTAAAGATTTTAGTTATATTCCTGAGGCTATAGACAATACCGTGCGTATCGCAACGGAAATGTGTGAAGAGATTGAGTTTGACTTTAAAACCAACTATTTTCCTGTTTATTCTTTGCCTGAGGGTATAAGCATTGAAGAAGAGTTTCGCCTTTTAGCCAAAAAAGGGTTAGAAAAACGACTCGAAACAATGCCGGACGTTGATGCCAAAACTTATTGGGACAGATTGGAATTAGAGCTGAATGTTATTTGTCAAATGGGCTTTCCTGCTTATTTTTTAATAGTACAAGACTTTATTAACTGGGCTAAAGACAATGATATTCCCGTTGGTCCGGGGCGTGGTTCTGCGGCCGGCTCTTTAGTTGCCTTTGCGTTAAGAATTACTAACTTAGACCCGCTACCTTATAATTTATTGTTTGAAAGATTTCTCAATATCGAACGTATCAGCTTGCCTGATATTGACGTTGATTTTTGTGAACGCAATCGTCATAGAGTTATTGATTATGTTTCTAAAAAATATGGTGCTGATTCCGTAGCACAAATTACAACTTTTGGAACAATGAAAGCTAAGGCGGTTGTTAGAGATGTCGGCAGGGCGATGGGGCTTAGTTTTGCGGAAACCAACCGTTTAGCCAAACTTATTCCAAACGATTTAAAAATCACTATCAAAAAAGCCTTGGAGCAATCGCCTGATTTAAAAACAATTTATGATACTGAGCCTGACAATAAAAAATTACTTGATGTTTCCATGCGTCTTGAGGGTTTATCACGACATGCCTCAACACACGCAGCAGGGGTTGTAATCTCTGATAAACCTATGAGTGAGTACCTGCCGTTATATAGAGGGAAACGAGATGAGGTTGTTACTCAATATGATATGAAAATGGTTGAAAAAGTCGGGCTTGTGAAGTTTGACTTTCTTGGTCTAAGTACAATGACCTTGATTTATGACGTTTTGGAAAATATTCGCATTCAAGGTAAAGATGTTCCTAATCTTGATACCATGCCTTTTACCGACGAAGAAACTTATAAACTTTATGCCTCCGGTGAAACTGACGGAATTTTTCAGGTTGAAAGTTCAGGAATGCGTAGCTATTTACGCATGTTAAAACCAAACTGTTTTGAAGACATTATCGCCATGCTTGCGTTATATCGCCCGGGACCTCTTGGTTCAGGTATGGTTGATGAATTTATTAAGCGTAAACACGGAGAAGTTGAAGTTTCTTACCCTCACGCAAGCTTAGAGCAGTGTTTAAAAGATACCTATGGGGTTATTGTTTACCAAGAACAGGTTATGCAAATAGCTCAAATTGTAGCTAATTACACTCTTGGTGGAGCTGATTTATTGCGTAGAGCTATGGGTAAAAAAGACCCGGCGGCAATGGCGGCAGAAAGAACTCGCTTTGTTGAAGGGGCTATAAAAAATAATGTTGAAGAAAAAAATGCCAATGAAATTTTTGATTTAATGGAAAAATTTGCGGAATATGGTTTTAATAAATCTCATAGTGCCGCATACGCCGTTATTTCTTATCATACCGCATATTTAAAAACTCACTATAAAACAGAGTTTATGGCGGCTTTATTAAGTTCTCAAATGAACAACCAAGACAAGCTTTTAAAATATATTGCCGCTTGTAAAGATTATAATATTGAGGTTGATATTCCAAATGTTAACACTAGCTTAAAAGAGTTTTCCGTTAATGAAAACAACATAATCTTTGGGCTTGGCGGAATTAAAAGTGTGGGTGATGAAGCCATAAAAGATATTGTTGAAGCCAGAAAAAGTGGCGAATTTACATCTATGTTAGATTTTTGTATGCGGGTTAACTTACGCAAAGTTACCAAAAGAGTTTTAGAAAACCTGATTAAAAGCGGGGCATTTGATTGCTTTCAGGTTAGCAGAAAGGCGTTATTTGAAAATATTGAAACTATTGTTTCCAAAGCTCAAAAAAAACAAAAAGAAAAAGATAATAATCAAGCCTCACTTTTTTCAATGCTTAAACAAGAAGAACAGCCTATTTTATCGGGTTTAGGTTTTTCTCAGTCAAAAGAGATGTTGGAAGAGTGGACAGATGAAGAAAAGCTTGGTTTTGAAAAAGAAGCTTTGGGCTTTTTTCTCTCAAGCCACCCCCTACAACCTTATACAAGAGAAATGGACCGTCTTGGTTTATCCACCCTTGAAGATAGTCGTGAATTTAGTTCTCAACAAAAATTTACTACAGCTGTTTTAATCACCGGAATAAAAGAAATTATTACCAAAAAAGGCAATAAAATGGCGTTTTGTCAGATAGAAGACTTAACGGCTTCCGGTGAATGCGTTATTTTTTCTGATTTATATATAAGCAGTAAAGATTTAATAAATTCGGACAAACCGCTTTTGATGGAAGTTAGAACTGGTGAAATGGAAGATAGTAGTCTTGATGACGAAGAAGATGTTTTAACTCCAATTAAGGTTGTGGCTTTATCAATTCGCCCCTTAGCCGAAGCGTGTGCATCTTGTGTTGAACCCATGATTTTTGAAGTAAATTTTGAAACTAATAGTGATAAACTTAACCCAGAAAGAATCGCACAACTAAAAAACGTATTAAAAAAACATAAAGGACGAGTCCCTTTTCATTTAGAAATTAAACTTGGTGATTATTGGAGCAGGTTGGCTTTTGATGCCAATTATTGGGTAGAGCCTACCCCGGAACTTGAACTTGATCTAAAAGCTTGGGCCTGGTAAAAATAGTCTGTTATGTCTAAAACACTTTACGCCTTTGATTTAGATAGCACTATTACCAAAGCTGAAATCTTGCCTTATTTAGCCAAAGAGTTAAAACAAGCAGAAGAAATGGATTTATTAACCAGGCAAACACTTGAGGGGTTTATTCCTTTTGATGTTTCTTTAACCAAACGCTTTAATATTTTACGCCATATTCCGCTTAAACGAGTGCATGAATTACTTTCAGAGTTGCCTTTAGATCAAGAGATAGTTGAATTTATCAGAACCCATCAAACAAATTCAATTGTTATCACAGGCAATATTGATGTTTGGCTTAAACCAATAATAGTCAAACTTGGGTGTCCTTGTCTTTCTTCTATTACTTGTTTAAAAAATAATATCTTGGAATTAATAGATATTATGGATAAAGGCAAAGCGATTTCAAAGTTAAAAAATGAATGGGAAAAAATAATCGCTATTGGCGACAGCACAAACGATATTCCCATGTTTCAATTGGCTGATATGAGTATTGCTTATGCCGGTGTGCATAAAATAAATATAGAAGTCGCGAAACAGGTAGATTTTATTTTTGATGATTCAAAAGAATTATGTGCTTTTTTAAACCAATTGTAATATAAGAAGCTAATTATATTAATGTAAAAATTATCAAGGTATATTGTTTGTAATGTTATTATATATTCATGTCCCATTTTGTAAAACACGCTGTAATTATTGTGCTTTTTCTTCAATTGCGGTTGGAGATTTACAAATGCTCTCAGGGTATAATACGAGTGAAACACCCAATAAACAATTACAGTTAGTAGATTTATGGCTTGAAACATTATTGCTTGAAATAAAACATTGGGGAACAACACTAAACAATAACACTTTAACAACTATTTTTTTCGGCGGTGGAACTCCGAGCCTTTTATCAGAAGATAAAATTGCACTTATTATAAATTGTATAAATAAATATTTCACACTAAATAAAGGGATAGAAATCACTATTGAAGCGAACCCTGAGTCGAGCGGAAACACTGGATATTTATATTCTTTATTAAAGTTAGGAGTAAACCGCTTAAGTTTGGGAGTTCAGAGTTTAGACGATGCAAATTTACATGAATTAGGGCGTAGCCACACGGTAAGGCATGTGTATAATACCGTTAACGTAGCCAGACAGGCCGGTTTTAATAATATTAACCTTGATTTAATCTGGGGTTTGCCGAGCCAAAGTGCTACTGCATGGATGAATACTCTAAAAGAAGTTGTTAAGCTTAAGCCGGAGCATTTATCTTGTTATGGTTTAAGTATTGAACCGAATACAAAATTTGCTCACGAGCTAGCGGCGGAAAAGTTACACTTGCCAAACGAACGAACGCAATCTCTTATGTTTGTTCAAGGGGCAGCGTTTTTAGAAGAATTAGGTTATATTCATTACGAAATTTCAAATTTTGCACGCATGGGCTTTAAATGTCTTCACAATATGGGCTATTGGGAAGCTAAAGATTATTTAGGGCTAGGACCGTCAGCAACATCTACTATCAGTCAACAACGTTGGACTAATCCGAGTGATTTATCCGAGTGGTCTAACAATGTTAAAAATGGACTATTTTCAAGTCAAATAGAGCATCTTGATCAACAAACGCAACTGGTTGAACTCATTATGCTTGGCTTAAGAACAGCCAAAGGTTTAAATATTAAAGAATATAATGCCTTAAGCGGAAAAAACTTTATGAATGAATATAAAAATATTATTGAAGCCTTACATAAAAAACGCTTGTTACGCATTAAAAATGGCTATTTAATCTTAACCAATAACGGAATGTTAGTTTCAAATAGTATTATCGAGGCTTTTACGAATAATATTGGCTAGTTTGATGTTGGTATGATTATAATAGAATAGTTGTCATGAAAATAAAAATAGGTTATTTTTTATATAGCGATATTTGTTTATGACTATTTAAAGGATAATCCATGACAACACAAAATACTTTTTCACTGTTAGGAAGGGCTGAAGGTACTCACCCCAATGATGATTATGCTGAGCCTTGTTGGAAGTTCGATTTATCTGGAGGAAATAGAAAAAACCTCGCAGAAACATTAACGAACTTTTTTAAACAAAGTTCAACGCCTTATGTTGTCGCTGTACATGGTGAGTGTGGTACTGGCAAGACGTTTTTCTTGAAAGCATGGAAAAACTGGTTGTTGGAACAGCCTTTTAACGTCAAAGCCACAGATAAAAACTCACAAAGCGAAGAAAAAGGCAATGGAATAGGCTTGCCATGCTTTTATTTTAACGCATGGGAAGTGGACTATTCAGAAGATGCTTTATTGGCATTTTCATATTCTATTATAGAACAAATAGAAGAACAAAAAAAGAATACAGATGGTTATCTATCCAGAGTCAAAGAAGCAATAGTTAGTGGTGCTACTACAGCCATGAAAAATGCTCCTGCTACTATAGGGGCATTAACAACAATTGGTATCAAAGCAGGTCTGCGTTGGCTAAAAGTTGACCCAAATGAGGTAGTTGACGCTCTTGTTCAAGACACTACTGATGCTATTGCAAATAAAATACAAGATACTTTTGAAAAAACACAAGATGCACGTCAGGCAGTAAAAGAGAACATTAAAGACTTCGCCAAGGCTTGTTATGACGAAACTGGTAGCCCCATTATCATTATGGTTGATGAACTTGACCGCTGTAAGCCAAGCTTTGCCATAGAATTATTAGAAAATATCAAGCATCTTTTTTCTGTACCACATGTAATTTTTATCTTGGCGTTAGAAGAAAATCAACTCGCTAACTGTATATCTTCTGTTTATGGCTTAGATACAGTTGGAGCAAAACGCTATTTAGGACGTTTTATTGATATGCAAGTGCGTTTACCTGAGATAGATATTGCACAGTATGTTAAGTCTTATGCTAATATCAATACTTGTAAGTTTTTAGCTAATAGTTTTCATGCTAATTATATTGTTGATACCCAAAACGTGGGGGAATGTACAGTCGCAAAGTCTCTTTCTGTGATTTTTTCTTCTCTAAATCTAAGTTTGCGAGATATTCATCAGGTTTTGTCTCGACTAGCTGTTATTAACATTACACAACCAACTAATTTATATCTAATTCTTTGTGGAAAAGCCTTAGCTCGTTTGCAACGAGGAGATACGTTAGATAATATTGCTTTGTTTGGTGAGCTACCAGCACATATACAAGTAAATAGAGATATACAAGATATACAAGAGAGATATTTAGTGGAGGCAATAAGACAAATTGAAGAGGAGATTAAGAACGCCGTAGACTATAGTTCTTTAAATAACGCAATAAAAAGTGAAATTGATAGGTGTATAGAAGTAAAACGTAAATATTTATATTACTTCAAGCTAAGTTTAGTAGAAGCTGGATATAACCGTATCATATATACTTATAAAAGCTCAAGTATATATGATCGTCAAACACTTATTAGAGATCATTATAAAAAATGTATCATACGGGATCTTTCAACCGTTTCTGGTATTGATTTTACCTTTCAACAGGATGAGTGATTTTCTTTATCAAGTTACATTTCGCTAGTTATTAGCCTAAACCAACTCCAACAAATCTTGCTTTAGACACCACAAAAGAATAAATTCTGCATTCTCTTGGTCTAAAATATTGGGTGTTTCTATTTTATTATATTCAAAAAATAATTCCCTTAACTCTTTAACCGTACAAGCTTTTCTCGCAACAAACATCAGTTTTTTTAAAAACTCTTGCGAAACAAGTGCTTCAATTTCCGCATAAATCACGGGAAAATCTTTATTATTATAAAACGCCGTTCCAAACTCAGAGCGTTTTAATAAAAGTTCATCGCCAAGCTGACTGGTTGTATAATGTCCAAACACATTAGAAAAATTATGATTAAAAGGGTGGCTAATATTTTTAAGCCTTTCTCGTTCAGCTTGGCTGATTCCTTTGGCGTTAAGCTCTTCCCAATAATTAATATATTGCTTGATAACAAGGTTCCAGTCATATTTTTCCAAAGCGTTTTTATATGCATTTCTACCAAGCTCAATGCAAAGTTCCGAATTATTCACAAGTTTTATTAAATATTCTGCAAATAATGGAATATTCAAAGCTGTTTGTTGCGAAAGTCTTAAATGATATTGGCTATCAAACAAAAAACCGCCTAAAACATCGCTCGCTTTTGTTGAACTAAATCCAATAGTTGGAATTAAAAGTCCCGTTGTGTTATGCTGAACTAAATCTTTATAACCATCATAATCAGAAGCTAAAACCGCCAAACCTGCGAGAGCGGCTTCAATAATGGTAATTCCAAAAGTTTCTTGAATATTATCACTGGGTGAAATAAAAATATCAGCAATATTAAAGAGTTGCTTTTTTTCTTCTTCGCTAGGTGATTCTTTTAAAATAGTTTGAATACCCAGTTTTTGAGCAAACTTTTGAATTTGATAAGGCGTAATATCGTCTTTATCTTTTGCACCCGCTAAAATCAAAACAAAGTTTTTTGTATCTAAACCAAGACTTATAGCACGCTGCAACGCCTTTAATAAAGGTAAAAGATCCATCTTTGAATAATGAGAAAAACGCCCCAAAACAAGAGCCACTCTGGAATTTTGGGGAATATTTAACCTTTTTCTAGCCTGTTCTTTGTCTTTTATTTTCTCTTTGCTGTCAGGCGAAGCAAACATCTTTGTATTAATACCTAGCGGAATGCGTTTTAACTCAGGTCTTTTTAGGTCTTGGCTATGAAAGTGCTGACTTAATTGTTCAAAAATATTATTTACAACCTTAACTCCATCAGTAGATGTAACAATAATAGCATCTCGGACAGTACAGCCTTGCCACAATTGAGCTAAAAAGTGTGGTAAATAACGCACATAACTTAAAGAATGTGTTACCCCTGTTACGGGAAAAATATTCTTTGCCAAAGCGTTACGCAAGGCACATAATGGGGCAGTATCAGCTATGCTGTCTGACAAATGAAAACAAAAGTAGTCATTTTTTATGATAGCATCAGGCAAATCTTTGCGTAATGCCAAAAGAATGCGTTTTTTATCTAGTTTTGGATAATTATTATAAAAAAAACGCTCTAATGTTTCAATTTGCGAATTATTGGCTAAGAAAAAATGATATTCATCAAAATAATCAGCGTCAATTAATGCGGTTAAAAAGGTACTATTGGCAACAGTACGCCCCAAAATATCGCCACTTTCAACAAAAGGGTGAAGCGTTCCAAATATACGAGCAGGGTGAGACACAAACAAGTCCTTTATTGAAGTATTTTTTTATTAAAATTTAGCCCAAAGAAAGATGGCGATGTTCTTTAGAAACAATAAAGCCTTTAGTTTGTAAAAAACTGCTTATTTTTTCAGTAACCGCAACGGAACGATGTCGCCCGCCGGTACAACCAATTCCTATAGTAATGCGAAAACGCCCTTCGGCTTGGCTTAATTTTAAAGTAAAGTTTAAAAAATCTTCGAGTTTTTTTACAAAACCTATTCCTGACTCTGAATTTAGAATATAGTCTTGAATTTCTTTTTCCAATCCTGTTTTTAACTTTAACTCGGGTTCAAAATAAGGGTTTGGTAAAAAACGTAAGTCAAAAACAAAGTCTGATTCGGTGGGCATTCCATATTTAAAACCAAAAGAAATAAGATGAACTCTTAAAACATGTTTAAGATTTAAAATAGCTCCCCATTCTTCTTGAATAATACGCCTTAGATCATGAATCGAATAACTTGAAGTATCAACAACTAAATCGGCTTTTGCTCTAACAAGTTGCAGATGTTCTCTTTCTTTGTTAATTGCTTGTTCCAATCCGAGTTTTTTCTTTTCTAGGGGGTGAGGGCGCCTGGTTGTGGAATAACGGTTGATAATAACCTTTGTTCCGGCTTCTAAAAATAAAATACGCACTTTTACGCCCATTTCGTTAAGCTGGGCAAGTGCATTTTCCAATTCTTTTGTAAAGTCGCTATGTTTTATATCAACGCCTATAGCCACACCCTGATAATTTTTTAAGTTATCTTTATTTAATAAATATAACATATTAGAAGCAAGGGCAGAGGGCAAGCCATCAACGGTAAAAAAATTCATATCTTCAAAAACATCTAAGGCTGTACTTTTGCCTGCTCCTGAAAGTCCCACAATAATAAATACGGGAAAGCTATCAGGTATTTGTTTTTTTTCACTTTTAATCGGAATCTGAGACATTACATTCTCCTTTTAGTGTGAAAATGAAGAAAATATACCGATTTCAACAGATTTTAACCAATTTGATACAAAAACTTATTCCGATAACCCATGAATAAAAGGTAAAAGCTCAGAGGGGTGAACATCTGTGCCGTTGTCTGTAATTCTTGTTGCGATCACTACAGATTCACCTTTTTGGGTATTTGATTCAACAAGTAATAGGCGTAAACAGCGAGGGTGTTCATTTTTTGTTTGCTCAATAACAAACCACCAACCTGCCGTATCTTTTTCCCATCTTAACACAAAATTATTTGGAGGCGGGCTATTATAAGCTAAAATTGCTTTAAGGTCATTTAAAGAAAAGCGTCCCTTACTTTTATCGGCAACACTGATATATTCACCTTTTAAACTACGAATAATCAAGGGAAGAGCCAACAATTCTCTTGGAGGTTGTTCGTTAATACCGGTTGTGGGTTGATCAACATTAATAAGTTGATCAACATCAGTGCTTTTGGGGAAAGACATAACCGTTGCTTTTTGTGGTTGGAGCTGATTGTTATCATCAGAACCAGACAAGTTGTTAAACTTTTTATTTAAAGCATATTCAAGACTTTGTTCTATTTTTTGCCCTAAAATAGGGGCAATCATGTCTTGCACCAAACCGCTTAATTGTGTTGAAATATTATCAAAAGAACGAGACAGGGAGTTTAATTTTTCTTCATATTTTTCAAGACGTTCTGTAATGTTACCATGATTTTCTCTTGTTGAGTCAAAATGTTGCTGAGTATTTTCCGGTGTACTACTTGTTTCTATTTGTACTTTTTCTTCCAAGCGTTGTACTTTTTTTAAGATCGTGTTTTGTTGTTGAGTTATGGTAATCATTGCCTTTGATAAGCTACCTAGGATGTTTTTGACATCTTGTGGAGTTTGTTCTTTGTCTATAGCATTCTGATTAGTTTGAGTTTTTTCAGCTTTTGCACTTATCCATGAAAACTCTTGGCTCAAACGCTCTCTAACTTCAATAATAGACATACCTTGTTCAAAAAAGTCTCTAATTTTTAAACAAACTTTAACGGCTTCCGGGGTAAAGCGAATTGGCTTCCCCATATTTGCCACAGGAATACAATCAGGAAATTTGCGACGATAACTTTTAACTGTAGTTTCTGAAACTCCTAAAAATTCGGCTAAACCTTTATGAGTAAGAGAGGGCGGGGAATCATTTTTATTGTGAGTTTTTTCGCTCATGCAAAATATCCTTATGATTATAAACTGTAATGCACTATCTAGTTATCGATAAGATAAAAAAGACTTTGGGTCAATCTTCTTTTATTTATAAAAAAATAAAAAGGTTCTTAGCAGATATTGCTTATCAAACTAAGAACCTTTTTGTGGTTTACTATTAAAAGACAATGAATGAATGATCTATCCAATTGGCTTGCCTGTAGCCAAGGAATAAAGAACAGCCAGCTGAAGAAAAACTCCAACAAGCAAAAACACACTGCCAAATATAATATAAAAAATACGAGTACCTTTACGTCCAAGTATTTTGATCATAAACTTAGCTCTTCTGTCATTCATAAAAAAATCATATTCTTTGATACTACACCATACGGTAAATAGTCCGATAGCTATCAAGACTAGAGGCATTAAATATACTACTATCGGAGGCAATGGAGTTTTCATGAATTTCCTTTAATTAAAAAACTACATAAAAGCATTAGGATCTTTAACTTTTAAAAGATTGTCTTTTAAAAGACGCTCAGCTATTTGAACAGCGTTTAAAGCAGCACCTTTACGAATATTATCGGCAACAACCCACATATTAAGACCATTGGCGATTGTTTCGTCTTCTCTGATACGCCCAACAAAAACTTCATTTTCTCCGGCGGCGGTAATAGCCATAGGATACATTTTTTCGCTTGGATTATCAAATACTTGAATGCCGGGAGCTTTGCTTAAAATTGCTCTGGCTTCTTTTGAGGTAAGTTTTTTTTCTGTTTCTATATTTAGTGATTCACTATGACCATAAAAAACAGGAACACGAACGGCTGTTGCCGTAACTTTAATGTTAGGGTCGTTCATGATTTTCACGGTTTCGTCAACCATCTTCATTTCTTCTTTTGTATAGTCGTTTGGCATGAATACATCAATTTGAGGCAGACAGTTAAAAGCAATTTGATAAGGATAAACTTTAACGTCAGGGGCTTGTAAATTAAACATTTGTCTAACTTGAGTATCAAGTTCAGTGATCGCTTTTTGTCCTGTTCCCGAAACAGCCTGATAAGTAGAGACAATAACACGCTTGATTTTAGCTGCGTCATGTAAAGGCTTTAAAGCAACAACCATTTGAATAGTAGAGCAGTTAGGGTTAGCGATAATACCTTGGTGATTTTTTAAAGCCTCAGGGTTAACCTCAGGCACAACCAAAGGACAACGCTTATCCATACGCCATGCACTTGAGTTGTCTACGACGACACAACCGGCTTTAACCGCATGTGGAGCATATTTTTCAGACGTAGAACCACCTGCGGAAAAAAGAGCGAGGTCTATACCCTTAAAAGAATCTTCTTTTAATTCTTTTACTACTATTTTTTTGCCTTTATACTCAATGCTATTACCGGCTGAGCGAGCAGAGGCAAGAGGAACAAGCTGAGAAAAAGGGAAATCTCTTTCTTCTAAAATTTTTAACATTTCACGACCAACGGCACCAGTCGCACCAACCACCGCAACAACAACTTTTTTTTCTGACATTTTGCTATCCTTTATTATAGTAATTTACTATTGGTAATAAAAAATATTTAATTAGTTTTTTTAGATTTTTCTTCTAAAACAGCAACCGCGGGTAACGTTTTGCCTTCGAGAAATTCTAAAAAAGCACCACCACCAGTTGATAAATAATCAACACCATCTTTAAGCTTATATTTTTCGATCGCTGTGAGGGTATCACCTCCACCTGCGATAGAAAATGCTTTACTATCTGCCACAGCCTGACAAACCGCTTTTGTGCCTTCGCCAAACTGGTCAATTTCAAATACGCCAACAGGTCCGTTCCAAACAATTGTTCCGGCATCAAGCAAGATTTTACGATAAATTTCGGCTGTTTTCGGACCAATATCCAAAATCATTTCATCAGTCGAAACTTCATTGACGTTTTTAATCGTTGCTTTTGCTGTTTCTGAAAACTCAGTTGCAACAACAACATCGACGGGGATTGGAATTTCTCCGCCGGCTTTTTTGGCTTCGTCTATTAAAGATTTGGCTTCGTCAATTAAATCAGGCTCGATTAAAGATTTTCCAACTTCATAACCGGCAGCTTTTATAAAATTATTAGCTATTCCCCCACCGACAATCAACTTATCTACTTTTGTCGACAAGCTTTTTAAAATAGTCAGCTTTGTTGAGACTTTAGATCCGCCAATAATGGCAACTAAAGGTTTTTTCGGGTTGTGCAACGCCTTGCCCAATGCTTCAAGTTCTGCGGCAAGCAGAGGACCGGCACAGGCAATAGGAGCAAACTCAGCTATTCCTGCCGTGCTGGCTTGGGCTCTGTGTGCGGTTCCAAAAGCGTCCATTACAAAAACATCGCAAAGAGCAGCATATTGTTTGGATAATTCTTCATTATTTTTCTTTTCGCCTTTATTAAAGCGTACATTTTCCAATAAAACAATCTGACCTGATTTAACATCAACCCCGTTGAGATAGTCTTTTATCAAGGTAACGGGTTGTTGTAATAATTCGCTTAACATTTTTGCAACGGGAGCCAGTGAAAATTCTTCATTATATTCACCTTCAACCGGGCGACCAAGGTGAGAGGTTACCATAACTTTAGCCCCTGATTGAACCGCCAGTTTAATGGTTGGAAGAGCCGCCATTATTCTTGCTGTTCCGGTAACTTTTCCGTCTTTAATTGGAACATTAAGGTCTTCACGAATAAAAACTTTTTTATCTTTAAGGTTTAAGTCAGTCATTTTAAGAACTTGCATATTTATCTTCCTTAATTCGTTTGAAGTAATATAGTTTAAACAAATAAAGCCGTTAGGTTATATTCTTTTTATTCTTCGGGGCAATCAGGTACTTCAATGGGTTTATTACGCCATGAAATTTCTAAAACTAATGAGCTTCGTTCACTACTGCGAGAGGCATTCACTTCAAAATCGATAACTCTTGGTGCTTCTAAAGTGAGTTGTTCACCACTTTTTTGGACTTTCACATGACCTTCTTTTATGCTTTCAGCCATTGCTTCAATTAAGCCCGCCACATCATCACGAGTGAGGCGAGTGGTAAAATTTAATTGTTCTGTTTTTTCTTTTGAGCAAGTATGGTTTGGCATAATTATATTCCTCAATAAGACTTATATAATAAGATGTTATAAGATTCAACCGTTAATATAACTTCATTTTATATAAATTAAGTTATTATGTGTTTAATTTATAGCTGTTTATTTTGCTTTTGTCTATTTTACTTTGTGTGATTTTTTGGATATATTGATATTGAAATGAAAAAGGAGCTACTTATGAAACTCGGAACTATTTTAAGTTTGGTTTTGGTTTTAATCTGTATTGGGTTTAGCCGTGGATACAGCAAAGAAGAAGTATGTCCTATTGACGGAAAAAAGTTTGAATTTAATTCGAAAAAGAATTTAGCACTGGGTATTAATCAAAAATACCCTGAATGTCCTCGCTGTGGTTTTGTTTTATTTGAAGTTAGAAGTTATAATCCATATAGGGAGAAGTTTAAACAGTATATAATGTCTGATGAATATCAAAAAATGCGCAAAACAGAAACGCAAACTTGGCGTATTGCAAAAATTGTTGAAGCAGATCAACGACCACTTGAAACATATGTTGGTTATCTTGAAGAAGCTACATTAAGTGCAAATTCTAAACAATACTCTAAATATGCCAAAGAGGCTATTGATAGAGAGCTTGATGTGGTAAAAAGATGGGAGAGCTACGGAGATATAGTAGCTACAATTCCTCGTCTTATTATTATCGATTTATATCGTAGTTTAGGCGAGTTTGAAAATGCGAAAAACATGATTTTAGAAACAAAAAAGATGATTGTAAAAGAAAATAACAATGATAATACAAACTATAAAGAAGCGTTGGGAATATTAGATAAGCAACTTGTTTTATTAGATAAAAAAGATATAAAGCGTAGGTATTTACGTAATAAAGAAGGCGAGTGGTCTTTTAGAAATTGATTTAAAATTAACAATAAAGAGGGCGATAGTATGCTTAAACCACACGTTTATTTAAAGGTAACTCAGTTAGGTATTATATTTTTGAGCTTGTTTTTACTTGTTGGGGGCGGTGTTAATCACTCATCAGCCAAAACAACTAAGACCGAAAGAATAACAGGTTGTTATTCAAGCTTGTTTTATCATGATGAGAGCGGTGATATTTTAGGATATGAATTTTTTATTATACCCGGACCATTGGAAAACGAGTATTATGTTATGTTTCAAGAAAGCCCGGGCTGGCCACAAAAACCATTATTAGTACCACTTAAAGTTAATGGAAATTCAATAGAATTTACTGTTCCCAGAGATGAAAAGTTTAATAAAGACGAAATGATTTTTAAAGGAAAGATAATACCGGGAAAAATAGTCGGTCAGTTTAACTCGTATAATGAAAAGATTGAGTTAAAAAAGGGAGAAAGTTATTGGCAAGATTTGGAATATAATTCAAAGCGAAACAACAAAAAATAAGACCATTACACAATGGTTTAAAAAGTAAGAGCCGTTATAAAAATACAACGGCTCTTATTGTTAAATACACAAATAAATATCTAACTATATAAAACAAATTATTTATTGCTTGCAATACTTAATAATAATCTAACGCCAAAGCCGGAAGCTCCACCGCCAAGTATAGAGTTTTTCTTTAAAACATAAGCCGGGCCTGCCATATCTATATGTACCCATTTTAATTTGGCATTTTCGCCTTCAAACTCAAGGAACTGTTTTAAAAAGAGTGCCGCATTGATTGCTCCACCTTCACGAGAACCAATATTTGCCATATCAGCAACATCGCTCTTCATGCTTTCAAAATAATTACCCCATAATGGCATAGACCAAACATAATCACCTGTTTTGTTACCATATTGATAAAGTTCGTGGCTAAAATGGACATCATTTGAAAATAAACCGGCAATATCTTCACCTAAAGCGATAGCACAAGCCCCCGTTAAAGTAGCTAAATCGACAATATATTCAGGGTTCCAACGTTTTTGAGCATAAGTTAAAGCATCACAAAGAATCAAACGCCCTTCGGCATCAGTATTGAGAATTTCTACGGTTTTTCCCGAACAAGTGGTAACAACATCACCCGGGCGAGTGGCTTTTCCGCCAATCATATTTTCAGTACAAGGCATTACACCGATCACACGTCTTTTTAAAACTTGCTCATTTGTTCCGCTAGTGCTTAATTCGCCAAGGGTTTTGAAAAAGCCTAAAATAGCGGCCGCACCGCCCATATCTGCTTTCATTTCGTGCATTTTGGCAGCAGGTTTTAAGCTAACTCCGCCAGTGTCAAAGGTAATACCCTTACCGACATAAACAATTGGAGTTTGGTCTTCCGTGCCTTTAGGGCAATGTTCAAGAATAATAAAACGAGGTTTTTCTTTCGCAGCTTTTGCTACCGCCAAAAAAGCACCCATTTTAAGGTCTTTGATTTCGTCTTTTTCAAGAATCTCTATTTTAAAATTATATTTTTTAGCTAAAGACTCCGCTTGATCCGCCAAGTATTCAGGAGTAACAATATTTGCCGGCCCATTAGCTAACATACGGCTAAACATTACACCTTCGGCACTTGATTCTCCACGGCGTAGAGCGGCTTTTATATTATCATAATTTTGTTGTGAATTAAGATAAATATTTAAGGTAGTTATTTCTTTATCTTCGTCTTTTTTACTTGTATAAATATTAATTTTATATAGTGCTAACTTAGCGGAAAAAACAAGCTCTTCAACGATATTAGATAAATCACAACCATAAAGCTTTGCAATCTCATCTAAATTGTCCTGACAAAAAGCAACGCTAGTAAGATTGAGTTTTTGTACTTTTTTTATTGCTGTTCCAATAACTTTTCTGAATTTATCAAAAGGAGATAACTCGCTTTTAAGTTTATCAATAGAACCAAGACCAATACATAAAAGACGAGGAATATTTTGCTCCGGATGACCATAAGCAAGAGCCAAATCTTCTTCTTTTCCTTGAAAATCTCTGAGAGCAGGGCTGATTTCTACCCAAGGGGCTACGTCTTTTAGTGCTTGTAGTTTTTCTAGCGGTTGAGTGCCTTCACATGATAAAACTATACAGACATCAGCCTTCCAGTCTTTGCTTGGAGTAGTATATAAGTTACAATTCATATGGTTATCCTTTCTTTTTTATTCAATTTATTCACTTGTATTTTCAAGCCATTCACGGTTTAAAGGTGCAATGGTTATATGAGGAGGTAAAACTAAATCTAACTGTGCATCTGTATACGCTAAGTTTGGTTTACCTCGTTCTTTAATCGTAAATGTAATATTTTTTTTCGCTTTAGGAAAGTCTATAATGAGTTTTTTTAACATCTTACCTTGTTTTAAATAATCAGCAAAATAAAATGTTATATTCCAATTTTCATAGTCATCGTCTCTTTTTTCATCTGATTGCCACATAATAGGAAAGCCCTCAGCATTAACGGCGATTCTTCCCTTAAAAGCCCCCTCAGGGATAAGATAAGTAACCGTCGCTTCTTCAATACCTTTTATTTTTAGGCTTTTTTCTTTGTCCATGCGTATAGGTGTAATTTGATATTTGGGTAATAAAATATCTGCCTCTTGCCCTCGTATAATATGAGCTAATTCACATAAAGAAAAAGGAATGGGAATTCCAAGTTCGGTTAAGCCTGAATTATAAGATAGAGCGGCTTTATTGTCTTCCGGCATAAAAATCAATAATTCATTGGCGTGTTCGCTGATTTTAGCAAGAGTAACACCAATATTGGCTCTTAAGTCAAGTCTAAGCCTGCAATGTTCTTCTTCAACATTTCCCCATAACAAGGTTTGGACAAAGGTTCTTTTTTCTGCATGGACTATTTTTAAACTACTGGAAATATTAAATCCACCTTGTTGTTCTGTGTTTAAAGAAGAACGTTCGGTAAATTTTTTCCAAGCCAAATCCGCTTGTTCATTTGGAATAGTCGCTGTTTGCTTTGATGAAAACAAGGTACATGCGGACATATTTAACAATAGAGCAAAAAGAAAAGCAACTTTGTACAAGCGATTGAAATAGTTATGACAATACATAAAACAGCCTTGAGAAAATTATTTTTTAAGCTAAAACTAATATCGGTATAATAATTGAATATATTATATTAAAATCAAATCATTTAACAACTAAAATATTATATTATTTTATTCTTGTTGAAACATAATTTAACGAATAACCACTCTTGGTTTACTTCCATCAGCCGGCCCTATAATGCCGTCATGTTCCATTTGTTCAACATAACGAGCCGCACGGTTAAAACCAATGCGAAAACGTCGTTGAATCAAGGAAATTGACGCTTTGCCTTGTTGGTATACAAAACTAACGGCTTCTTTATACATTGGATCAGAGCCAATATTGTCTATTAAGTTTGTTGAACCTGATTCTAAAGAGCTTGGATCAGACAAGGCGGCAAAGTCGACCTTATAATCAGGTTTCATTTGACTACGCCAAAAATCAGCCACACGAACGACTTCGTCATCGCCCACAAAGGCCCCATGCAAGCGTTGAAACTTTCCACCGCTAGGTTTAAAAAGCATATCGCCTTTACCTAAAAGATGTTCCGCACCAACGGCATCTAAAATAGTACGAGAGTCATGTTTTGACGTTACTTGAAAAGAGATACGACAAGGAAAGTTTGCTTTAATTAAACCGGTTACAACGTCAACACTTGGGCGTTGAGTCGCTAAAATAAGGTGAATCCCTGCGGCTCTGGCGAGTTGTGCTAGACGAACGATAGAGGTTTCAACCTCTTTTGCTCCCGTCAACATAAGATCGGCTAATTCATCAATAATAACTACAAGATAAGGCATTGGTTCTAGGTCGCATAGCTCTGGAGGACGATTTTTGCCTAATTCTTTTAATTTGGCATTAAAAGCCGTAATATTACGAACGCCCAATCTGGCAATATCCGTATAGCGTTTATCCATTTCGGCAACAGCCCATTCCAACGCATTTTTAGCTAAAGACATTTCAGTTACCACAGGGTGGACTAAGTGAGGCAGGTCAGCATAAACAGCTAGTTCAATACGTTTTGGGTCAACTAATAGTAATTTGAGTTCATGGGGTTTGGCTTTGTATAAAAATGAAAGTAAAATAGAGTTTAAACAAACGCTTTTTCCTGCTCCTGTTGCTCCTGCTACCAGTAAATGGGGCATTTTGGCAAGATCAGCGGCGATAGGTATGCCGGCTATGTCTTTTCCAAGTGCCATGGTTAGTATTGATTCGGAGTTTTTGTAGCTTTCTGAATCTAAAATATCTTTAAAATAAACGGTTTCACGAATTTCATTGGGAATTTCAATTCCAACAGTATCAGAACCCGGAATAGGAGCTTGCACTCTAACCGCAACAGCTTTTAAGGCGAGAGCTATATCATCATTTAAGTTTGATATTTTTGCAACTCTCACTCCCGGTGCCGGTTTGACTTCAAACATAGTAACAACAGGACCCGGAACAATACGCATTAATTCGCCTTGAATGCCAAAATCAGACAAACAAGCCATCAGGCTGCGTGCTTTTTCGTCTAAAATGTCATCAGCCGGACCTGAGTCATAATGGTTTGGCTCTTCCAATAATTCAAAAGACGGCAGGGTAGTTATAGCTATTTCTTTTTTATGTGTTGCAACTGTTGCTGTTGAACTTTGAGAAGTCTTTGGTAGTTCTTCCTGATATAAATTAACATCTTGTTCAATAAAGTCTTCTGTTGCGTAATCTTCTTCTGCATCATCTTGAATTGTAACTATATTTTGCGGCTTTGCTTGCAAAGAGTTCTTCTGTTCAAAGCTTGGTTCATTTATGGAATTTATTTGTTTTGCAATGCTTAACTTGTTTAATTCCATTATTAAATCTGGTGCTTTATTCTCAGCTCTTGCTTGATTATTCTGTGTTTCTAAAGAGGTAGTAACTTGTTTAAAAGGTTCACTCGAAACGTCTTTAGGTAAATTTTGTAAAGGCTCATTAACAAAACTTTCTATAGGTTCGTTTCCATCAATGTTAGATACAAGTTCCACCTTGTCTTGCTTTATTGCTGTTTCAATTGATACGTTTTTTTCTGGTTGCTCATCAAAAAGGTTGGAATATTGATTAGGTTCTCTCTGGGTTTGCAACGGTGAGGGTTGTGAGAGCCACGCCAAATCTTCGGGAATATCTTCGTCTATAAATGTTTGTGGCTGAGTTGCCTTTTTATTTGTTTCTTGTTGCATAAAAGTTTCTTGAGCTTGAAACGCAGCAATATTCGTTGTATTTTCTTCACTTTTGTTTTCTTTTACTTGTGGTTTGTCAGTAAAAGAAGGGCGTTCAATAAGAGATACATGAGAGCTTTCACTCGGTTTTGTTTCATTATTTATATTTAATATTGGTTGCGTGGTGTCGTTTTGAGTAGTGTTGTCTTGCGAAGTGTTGTTTTGTTGAGTGGTTTCGTTAAATTCTGACAACTCGGAAGCATCAACCCAGTGTTTTTGATGTTGTACTTTTAACTCTTCTCTTTTATTAAAAACATCGCTTGTATTTTCTATATCATGTTGAGTTGAGGCATATCGTTTAGCTTCATCTTTTCTAGTTTCATGATAAGTTTCGCCTTGTTGTCTACTTTTTCTGATAAAACGTTTTGTTAAAAAGTCGACGAAGCTATTCTTTTTTTCTGTTAATTTATTGATAAAACCTAGCAAGCCTGCATTTAAAAACACGAGCCAAGAAAACTTAAATATAAGTTGAGCAGATAAAAGAATAAAAAAGCCAAAGACAATAAACGCACCAATCGAACTAAACATAAAGACGACAAAACGCCCGATACTGATACCTATTAATCCGCCACCTTTAATATCACCGATTGACCAAGTAAAAATCGCACTTAAAGACATAAAACAAAGCCAAAAAATTATTAGCCCTATTTTTCTTCCTACTTGCGTGGGTTCTTTGTCCCAAATATTTTTATAGCCACCATAAAATAAGATTATCGGAATAAAATAAGAAGCTATCCCCATAAAGTCTACGATTAAGCCTGCTAAATATGCACCAAAAATACCGGCACCGTTTTTAATCGGTTCTTTAAGATTAACAACATGGTTTAAATGGCGATCGCTTAAGTCAAATGTAATCAAACTAAGTAAGGTGATAATTCCCAAAAACAGTAAAAAGACCCCAAATAGCTCACGGGGCAAGCGTTTAGTATCCGTAACAGTAACCTCAAAAGGGTTTTACCCTTAGTTTTTTAAAGTAATACTTTAAGTTTATTGCAACCAATATACACTGCAATAATTTTCCATTATATTATTCGATTTAGTAATAAGTAGTGCAAATTACAGCTTTAAGTAAAATATTTAGACAAAGCAATTTATACTGCAAGTTTTTAAACTAACACAAACATGATTCTTTTTCCAGTACTTTAATAACATCTAATATTTATACTCTTAACGCAGGGGGTTCATTTTGTTTTTTCTTACGCCTGCTAAACTGATTATTACAGCCAAGCCTATTCCCACATAGCAAAAATTAATATTATTTACAATAGAAGCAAGCAGCCCAAAAGAGCTTCCCGTAATCATTGCCCCCATCATAATCTTAGCATTTTTTACATAATTATCGGAAAATAACATCCCTATAAAAACAGGAGCGACAACCCCGCACACATAAAGATTATGAGACATCAACAACAATTCTAAAATACCTTTATTAAAAGAAGTAATTAAAAGTGCCACCAATGCGATAAAAACCATGGCAATACGACATATTTTTGGGTTACTGCTTTTTAAAAGGTCATTGCTTAAAACCGTTGAGGCGGTTAAAAGACAAGCGTCAGCAGAAGAAACAATAGCACTTATTAAACCTAAAAAGACGAGAGAACTAAGCCAAGTTGGAAATTGGGTAGCCAATAAAGTAGTTAAAACTTTATCCGGTGTTGTTGCATCAGGGATAAGACCTTTCGCATAAAGACCTATTCCCACAATAACAACTTCCACGAGCAATAATCCGATTATAGCAATTAAAGTACCCTGAAAAGCCGCTTTGTTGTCTTTAGCACTCAGTATTTTTCCGTAAATCATTGGACAAACCACATAACTACTGCCTACAATCAATAAAAAGTAATATAACTTACTCATAGGGAAGCCTTGGTTGACCAATTCAAACGTAATACTCGGTTGTGGGGCTGAGCCAATCAACCAAATAAAAGCCAAAACCAAACACGCAAACATTAAAAAAAACTGAAACATACTGCTTCTAACGATAGCGGCCTGACCACCCAAAGTTGAGTAAGATAATATCAATCCGGCTCCCAATAAGATTGTATAACTGGTATTTAAGCCTGTTAATGATGAAATAATCGTTTGCATTGCCGAATATTGAGCTGCTATAATTGCGAGCCATGCGACAACAATAATTCCCGAAGCTATTGGCCTGGCTGGTTTTCCTATAAAAGACGTGATCATTTCGGGCATGGTTCTTGCCCCACTGGAGCGTATTTTTTTTGATAAAAAGATCATTAAAATAGTTAAACCCACAGCCCCAGAACCAAGCCACCAAAACGCCGGTGTTCCTACTTGCCATGTTAAACCGACTGTGCCTATAGTTGCCGAACCGCCAACACAAGCCGAAACTATGTTTGTGCCTACTGCTGTTGAACTACTGGATCTATTGTTGACAAAAAAAGAATCGCTAGAGTTTAGTTTGTCTTTTGCCAAAAAACCGATAAATAATAAAATAAATGCATATATTATAAATAGAGTCATTATCTTGTGCCTTTAATAAAATAAAATGTCATACGCTTTATGCAGGTTGTAAACCGTAAAAGATCATTAATCTTTGTTTACAATATAGCACGCATGAGTAGGTTTATTATATAGATATACTTAATTAGATAAATTAATATTTTTTTACTAAGCTATCTGTCTTATTCAAGTTCAGGAGTAAGCGGACTGTTTTCTTCAAAATTTGAAGTTTCAAAACGCTTTGGGCTAAGAGAGTTCCATTCGTCTATATTAAACTCTTGTTCTTCTTCATTGCCGTCTAGTTGTGCAAAGATACTTGCTCTAAACATATTCACTCTTAAAACTTTATAGATGCCGTCATGGGTTGTATAACGTTTACCGATTTTAGGACATTGTTTATTAAAGTGTTCATAGTTTTCTTGTTCATAAGACAAACAACAAAGTAAGCGTCCGCATAAACCGGAGATCTTTGCCGGGTTAAGAAATAAGTTTTGTTCCTTTGCCATTTTAATTGTAACCGGGGCAAAGCGTCTTAAATATTTTCGACAACAACAAGAAGCCCCACAATTTCCTATTCCGCCAAGCATTTGAGTTTCGTGGCGTACTCCTATCTGGCGAAGTTCTATTCTTGTGCGATAATTTTTTACCAATTCTTTAACCAATTCTCGAAAGTCTATACGAGTAGGGGCGGTAAAATAAAAAACAATCTTACTACGGTCGTGAAATATCTCAACATCAACGAGTTTCATTTCGAGGTTTAAATTTTGAATACATTCATGACAAAAAACTTTTGCTTTTTCAACAAGTTCAGTATTCTCTATTGAAATTAAAAGGTCATTATCATCAGCAAGAGAAAGCACAGCAGGGATTTCTTGTTGTTGTATTGTGATATTCTCAGGCAAACCTTGAGATGCGGCATTTGGGTCTAAAAGTAAAACAGATAAGTCGCTAGGGGGGTTAGTGATTATTCTTACAACTTTACCTAACCCTTGTTCACAATCAATCATCACAAAATCACCTAATGCCAAGGTCATTCCGCCCGCCGTACAGTAAAACACAGGGCCGTAATCACGGAATTTTACCCCGACAAGTCCCTGTTCGGGAAGAGTAATTTGAGATTGGTTTAAAAGTGAAACTTCTTGTTTGGTGATGCAAACATGAGCTTCTACTTTATGATGTCTTGTACTTGTTTTGGGGGATAAAATATCTAATTCGATATTTTTTTCAGGCACTTCTCTGGTTGTTGGAAATTCGGGATCGTAATCTTGGGCATTATATGTATGAAAGTACTCAGGAATACTGATAAAAAACTTTGTGTCTTCCTCTGCTTTGTCTCCGCTTACTTCTTTAATCTCTGAATATTCAGGTAACTTAAAAGCCTTAAACAAGGGAGTATATTCTTCATTTTGAATAGAAACGCCGTCAACAATATCCAAAGTTTCAGGTTCTGTATTTGGGTTGTCTGTTTTATAATGATTATATGGCATGTTTTTTACTTGTTATTTAGTAAGATATTGTAGTAATAATAATTTATAGTTGTGATTTTACATTAATCAGATTTAATATTAATGTTGTATTTTGTCTACTTTGTCAATCAAGATAACTCTTTTATATTTAAAACAATATAATTTACACTTTTATCAATTTACAGGAGTTTTTATGTCATCAACAAAAGTTAAAATCGGTAATTTTGAGATTGATACTAATATTCAAACATTAGGGCAAGCAAAAATTCCATCATCATTAAACTATTGCCACTTCCAAGATGAGGCGAGAGTTTCTGTTTTTTTAGACGGTGAACATGTTGAAGAACTTGGTGATGAAGTGGTTGCGGCCTCTTTTGAAGCCGCCGGTCCTAGAATGCAACTATATTTTGATTCTTCAAAAACAAAATGTGCTATCGCTACTTGTGGTGGACTATGCCCCGGCATTAACAACGTTATTCGCTCTATCGTAATGGAGGCTTATCATAATTATAACGTGCCTGCCGTGCTTGGTTTTCAATATGGTTTAGAGGGTTTTATCCCGCATTATGGGCATAAAGTGGTTGAATTAACCCCTGATAATGTATCAGATATCCATCAATTTGGCGGAACTATCTTAGGTTCTTCCAGAGGTCCACAACCGCCCGAAGAAATTGTTGATGCTTTAGAACGTTCTAATGTGAGTATTCTTTTTATGATTGGTGGCGATGGAACAATGAAAGCCACACATAATATTGTTAAAGAAATAGAACGTCGTAACTTAAAAATTTCTGTTATTGGCATTCCTAAAACCATTGATAACGACATAAATTTTATCAGCCAATCTTTTGGTTTTGAAACTGCCGTTTATAAAGCGACTGAAGCTATACAATGCGCTCATATCGAAGCAACCGGAGCAATGAACGGTATTGGCATTGTAAAACTAATGGGGCGAGATTCCGGTTTTATTGCGGCTCACGCCACTTTATCTCTTAAAGAAGTTAATTTAGTGTTAATTCCTGAAATTAACTTTCGCCTTAATGGTGAAGGTGGAATATTACCAGCACTCGCCGAAAGATTAAATAAAAGAAAACACGCAGTAATTGTTGTAGCCGAAGGGGCAGGGCAACACATAATAGGGCGTGGTTCTGAAACTGATGCGTCAGGCAATGTAGCTTTAGGTGATTTCACTGAGTTTTTAATTAAAGAAATCAAGAAATATATGAAAGAACATAAAATAACACACTCTATTAAATATATTGACCCAAGTTATATTATTCGTTCTATTCCCGCTACCGCCAATGATAGTGTTTATTGTGGCTTTTTAGGTACAAATGCCGTCCATGCCGCTATGGCAGGAAAAACTAATATGGTTGTAGCTAAGATTATGGATAGATATGTGCATTTACCGTTAGAGTTAATTATTCGTAAACGCAGAACCTTAAACACAAAATCTGAATATTGGCGTGCCGTGCTTGAATCAACAGGTCAAGAAGGCTTATATGGTATGATTCCTGAACTTGATGGACCAGTTTGTAGTTAGGGTGAGGTATGCAAATTACTCTAGAGAATACATTTTTGCAGTAACATCTTAAATGTTTTATGGTCGTAATATTGTTATGTTAAGAAGCTATTTTTTTCGTACTTTTTTGATGTTTGGTATTATAAACTTGTGTTTTATAATGCCAAATATTGCTATTTCTGTTGAAAAATTACCAGAAAAATTAAGCGAAGAGCAAATAGTTGCCTGTAAAGAAATTATTACTGACTATACTATTAAAGTTAAAAAATGGGAGCCAGACAGCTTTATTATTAAATACTATGGTGATTGTTCTCCTAAAACAGAAGAAGCTGGTTTTACAGTCGTAAATAAAGAAGATGATGAAAAAGGGGGAAAAGATACCAATCATAGTATGCGTGGCAATCAGGGTGGACGACGCTTTGAGGTTACAGTTAATATAAAAACAATGCAAATCACTCAAGTAAGCTATATTCGATAATTGTTGTTAGGGGTAACTATTTTAAGAATTTTTTTGACATAATTTTTACCACCTAATTACCATGAATAAAATTTTGAGACTATTGCACAATAGGCTCAAAGTGGCTTTCGTCAGAAAGACACTCCAAAAACCACGAATAAGGAAAATTTAATTTTCCTGTAAAATGAGTGGGTTTTGTGACTTAAGACGTTTTATGCTATGCACATACAGGGCATAAAACGATGACAAAAGAACGCAAAACGGAGTTTTGCAATGATCTTATTTTAGTTTTAACGAGGCAAGAGCCTGAAACTAATAAGTCCGTTGTATAAATAAGTTTTTTATTCCAAAACTATATATACAACGGACCGCAATATACTTACAAAAAATCAACTTTAAACTAATCTGTGAATATGCTCCATTCTATCGCCTAAAAGATAAGCAACAGGAGGAATATCAATCAAGGTATAAGCATCAGCTTTAAGTCTTGTAGTAGCTCTCACACAAGAAACTAAAACTTGAGCTGTTAACGCCGGGTTATCTATACGCATATCAAAAGATAAACGTTGGTTAGAGGCTGCTCCTGATGCTCCAATGCGTTCGAGAACAACACCATGAGAATTGTCCGCTACCTGACTTAAAGCGAAAGAATCAGCTACCGCTTTAACTTCTAATGGGTCTTTACTAAAATAAGCATCAGCTTTAATTCTCTTTTCAACATCTTCAAGCTTAACACCTTTTTCTAAGACAACATAAACTAAGCGGGCGTGTCTACCTCCACCTAAAGGAATAGTAATAGAAGTCGCATCTTTAACGCCTTCAATAGCTCTGGCGGCAACAGAATGTCCCATAGAACGACCTCGCCCAAAGTTAGTAAAGGTTGTACCCGCCGGAGTCATAGCTTCAAATAAAGCACGCAAAACAGAGTCAGTTCCTGGATCCCAACCAGCGGCACAAATAGCAACTTTATTGTATCGTTTCGCCAATGGCGTTACTGTTGTAATTAAATTAGGTATTTCGTCGTGAATATCAAAACTGTCAACAGTATTCACTCCTAAAGCTAAATATTCCGTAACCAATTCTGGCACAGAACGAGAAGGAGCGGCTAAAATAGCCACATCAGGCATGCCTTTTTCTGCTTTTAAGCTTTCAAAATCAGGAAACTCTTTAAAGCCAAGGGTTTCTACCGGGTTGTTTTTAATGGACTCTTTACGGCGAATAATACCTAAGCATTCCATATCCGGAGCGTTTTTAATACAGAGCAGGGCGTTTTTCCCAATATTTCCAAAACCGTGTACAATAACTTTTATTTTAGACATAAAAAAACCTTTTGTTAGAATTAAACATTTGTTTAATTAAATAAAACAATATTATAGCTTTTGTAAACCCCTAACTCCAAAGCCAAGAAAGAACAGCAATTACAGCTACTAACAACAATGAAGGCACAATACAGGCTTTTAAAATAGAGCCTTCTTCGCCAGCCTTACCAATTGTTGCCGCAGCACTAAGTAACTTTGTAGGAGACAATAAACTAGCTAAACCACCACCAATAGCACCGGCAGCAGCAATGATTTTAAAGTCTAAGTTAAGAGCCTTTGCTGTTGATATATGTAAGGCTGTTAACATTGCTATCGCAGAACTTTGAGAACCACTAATAAAGCCAGCCAATAAGCCAAAATAAGGAGCAATTATAGAATAGTATTGCTGAAATGTTTGGGCGGCGGCAACAGCTAAAATATTAATCATGTTATTGCTAGGGTCATGCAATGTAAAATCCTCACCGCTATAACCTGATAAATTCATTACATAAGCAAGAGCAAAATAAACCGTAGCCGCACTAAAAGGACGCCATGCTATTTTAGCCCAACGTTTACCGGCACTTTTGACAACTGAATATTTTGCTTTCATAAAAGGAATAGAAATTAATGTTGCTATCACAATCCAAAAATATGCTTGCCAAAACAGACGAATTTTTTCAGGTCTGCCGGGGAAAATTTCTAAGGGCATAGATAATTCAGCAAAAAAGAATTTAAAAAATGGTAAACTAGGCCAGTTCATTAATAAAGAGGCAATCGTGAGAATAATCCAAGGAGATAAAGCAGATAATAATCTTAAACGTGAAACTGAGACTAAATCTTTTTCATTCATTAAAGCGCTATCAAAAAGCCTGCGATTTCTTAAACGTTCATAAATTAATAAGACAATAACTGCTGCTAAACCTGCGATAACACCAGTTAAAGGCAATAAATTATATTCGGCGACTAAAATACAAGCAAATCCAGAGGCGAGCCCTGCGAGCAGTGCTGGCACAAGACCTTTGATGACCATTTTTATTCCGCCGGTAAACCATAACATAACTAAAGCCACGGATACGGCGGCATAAGGCATAAACATGGCTAAAGTTCTAGCGGTTTCTTCTAAAGACATGCCCGATAGTTGAGCTAAAACCATAGCAGGCACACTTAATAAAGCATAAGAGCAAAAAGCCTGATAACCAATACAAGGTAATACGATAGATATAAAAGCAGAATACCCAAGGGCTATCATTATCGGTGGAAAAATAGAAATAGTTACAGCCCCTAAAGCGGTTAACATAGTTCCTAACGCAAAGTTAAGAATAAGTAGTTGAACAATTTTATCATCAGGGTTTAGTTTACTTAATTCTTCTTTGCTTGTTACTTGACCAGAATTTTGAGAATTTAATAAAGTTCCCGGAGTTAAGCATTTTAAAGAGGCAACAATTCTTGCTAATGCACCTGTTTCTGTCATTACTATAATTTGAAAAATAGAGGCACTAATACAAAGAGCAACAGGAAAAGAGGCAAAAAATCCAGAACCTGAGGCTCTTAATAATACTCCAATCGGAGTATTAAAATAGAAAAAGGCAATACCTAACGCTAAGATAAAACCACACCAACCGGCAATATCGGCGGGGGTTTTTCGCATTAATAAAACAATAATTAATAAAACAGGGGCAAGAGATAATAAAACGTTTACCATGGTTTTCCTAAATTCTCCATTTAAGGTTTTTATAAGTTTAAGCCTTAGTTTAAATGTTGTTTTTTATTTTCCCATTCTGAAAAAGGAATGGCATCTTCTTTAAGCATAATAGGTATTTCGTCTTTAATAGGAAAAACAAGCTTACACGCAGCACAGCTTAACCCGCATTCTTGGTTATCTATTACAATTAGTTCAAGATCTCCCTTACAAACCGGGCATGCCAAAATATCTAATAATTCTTTATTTAACGCCATAAAACAACCCTTTTATTCTTTTAATTTTTTGTTATTTATTTTTAACTAAAGTGCCATAAACAGTTTGTAATTGAGGGTTAACGTCTTTATGTACCTCTTCTATTACTCTTAAAATGCCTTGTCCTAAATCTGTGGTTAAACGTGGAGTCATTTTCATGCCCACACGAGGATTAAATGAATAAGGGGTAATTTCATAATGTCCGCTTTTGCCATCGCCTTGGAACATTATTTTTAGTTCATTAGCATCAGTCTTATTTGTATTTTCTTGTGTTGATGCGTCTAAAACATCAATAATTTTAATATTTTTTCCGAGCATTTCGGCAATCATCTTTAATAAATCGCCAACTCTCATTGGTTGAGTGCCTGTTAAAACAATATTAGTATTAGCATATTCAGGTTCTAAAATCTCAACACTACAGCGAGCAGCATCTTCAATATGAATATATTCACGCAAGGCGTTAGGGCGACCATAATAAGTGATACTGCCTTTTTCTAACGCTTCACGAGCAAAACGATAAACAGCGTTCCGATTATCAGCACGAGGTCCATATAAAGAGCCATAGCGTAAGTTTGTGTATTCTAAACCATAAACTTGATAAAAGTTTTCTATAAATAGTTCACTCGCTTGCTTGCTGCAACGATAAAAACCACCTGATTGACTATATACATATAAAGAAGATGCAAAAACAAAACGCTTAACATTCGCAAGACGAGCAGCCTCTAAAATAATGGCGTTTCCTAAAACGTTAAAGCGAACCGTATCAACGGGCTTTGAACCAGCCTCTCCAATATCTGCGATACCTGCGAAGTTATAAACAGCATCACAACCAGCCACAGCGTCATTTACGGTTTTTTCGTTTAAAATATCGCCAACAATCATTTTTTGATCTTCTCTTAACCAAAGAGAAGGGCGAATATCAAACAAGGTTACTTCATGCCCAGCATCAGAAAGTTTATCTGCAACATGAGAGCCTAAAAAACCAGAACCACCAAAAACTATTATTTTCATTCTTATTTTCTCATTTTTCGATTTTATTTTTAATTGTTTAATTTATCTTAACTTTATTTTAATTCTATTTTAACTCTACTTTAACAAGGGAGCTTTTGCCGAACGCATTAAAAACAAGGCATCAATACCATAGGCTAAAAACACATAACCTTCTGCTATTTTTTCTTTTAAAAACTCTGTATTGGGTTCAACAATATGAAATCCTTTAGGGACATTATATTTTTTTGCTACCAATTCAATTTCTTTTAAAGCCGCAATAAAATCAGGGTGATTAAATTGTCCTGTTAAGCCCATTGAAGCGGAAAGGTCATAAGGTCCAATTATATAAGCATCTAAGCGTTTTTGTGAAAAGATTTCATCAAGGTTTTTTACCGCTTTTATACTTTCTATCTGGGCCACTAAAACTAAACTTTCGCCTAAAGGGTTTTCACAAGCTATATGTTTAGAAAAATCTAAACCAAAACAGTTAGCACGACAAAAACCAACGCCTCTTTTTCCTAAGCCATTTGTGTTGGGGTACAAAGAATAAGCTATTGCTTTATCTAACGTTTCTCTGTCTTCAATAAAGGGAAAAATTACGCCTCTCGCCCCCGAATCAACCACAATTTTAATTTCTCTTAAGCTTGGTTCGGCAACTCTGGCGAAAGGTAAAGTTCCACCAAGCTCCAACGCTCTAAAAATATTTGGTAAATCAGTTCTGGAAAAAGAACCGTGTTCCATATCAACGGCCGCCCAATCATAGCCCATTCTTCCGATTATTTCGGCGGACTCAGGGCAGGTTAGTTGTAGCCATGTTCCAATACTTGCTTGACCGTTATGTAACTTATTGCGTATTTCACTGCTTGCAATCATGATGTTTTCTCTTTAGTAAAGTAATTGTATTTTTTTGATAAAATGTTGTAAATAAAAATATATAATCATCTTTTATCAATAGACACAAACAATAAGATACTACATTTCCAGATTATTGAGAAGTAAAAAAAACTCACAAAAAACACTCATTTTATAGGAAAATTAAATTTCCTTATTCTTGTTTTTGGAGTGTATCTTTAAAAAAAGCCACTTTGAAACTATTTTGCAATAGTCTCTATTTAAAAAACAATCAAAGAAAACGGAAGAAAGTGTTTCATTATTACAAACGATTAAAATATGGTTGCGAATAAAATGTTTAATGGGTATAAAGCATAAAAAATAACACTTAATTAATTTTTTAGTCTAACTTTTATAAATAATATAGCAGGTGCATAATGTTTGATGAAAACCGATTTCTTACTATTACTCCATTGGGTGGACTTGGAGAAATCGGTATGAACTGTATGGAAGTATCAAGCCAAGACGGATCAATATTAATAGATTGTGGTTTGATGTTTCCTGAAAACTATCATCTGGGAATTGATGTTGTTATTCCTCGCTTTGATCATATCATTTCTAAAAAAGATCAACTTAAAGCTATTATTTTAACTCACGGACACGAAGACCATATCGGGGCTTTACCTTGGTTAGTAAAATACGTTAATGTTCCTATTTATGGTTCAAAATTTACTTTAGCTTTAGTAGAACATAAATTACGAGAACGAGGTTTGTTGGATAAAGTAACTCTAATTCCGGTAAAGCCGGGAAAAACTTTAAAAGTCGCCGGATTAAAAATACACTTTTTCCCTGTTTGCCACTCTATTATTGATGGTCTTGCTTTAGGAATAGACAGCCCGGTTGGAAAAATTATTCACACGGGCGATTTTAAAATAGATAAAGACCCGTTAATTGAAAATTGGGGTACAGACTTAAAACAATTCAAACGCTTTGCAGGTAAAGAGGGTGTGCGTTTATTGATGTCTGACTCTACCAATATTGAACAAGAAGGTTGGTCAATTAATGAGCGTAAGATCGTAGAAACTTTTAGGTCAATATTTAAAGAGGCAAAAGGGCGTATTATCGTTACTCTATTTTCCAGCCATATCCAAAGGATTCAAGAAGTTTTAGATTGTGCCAAAGAGTTTGGACGCAAAGTCGGCGTAAGTGGGCGAAGTTTAGGAGTTAATATAGAAATCGCCAAAAATCTTGGATATTTGAATGTTTCTGAGGGTGATTTATTTATAGACCTTAATGAAATGCCTGTTTTGCCAGATGATAAAGTTGTTTTTATCGTTACCGGTTCTCAAGGTGAGCCTATGTCTGCTTTATCCCGTATTGTGCGTGGCGGGCATAAACAACTAAGCGTGCATCAAGGCGATACGGTTTTATTATCTTCTCGCATGATACCCGGAAATGTAGAAGCTGTAACTCGTATGGTAGATAACTTATATAGGCTTGGAGCTGAGGTCTGTTATGATAAAATGCACAGCATTCACGCATCAGGACACGCTTATAAAGAAGAGTTAAAAGCCATGTTGCTTGCAACACGCCCTAAAACTTTTATACCTGTGCATGGTGAATATAGACACTTGGTTAAGCATTCTCGTTTAGCCGTTGAATGTGGTGTAACTCCTGAACGAGCAATAATTTTGGAAGACGGACAGCCTATAACTTTATTGCCTGTAGGGATACGCTTTGAAGAACCTGTTGCCGTAGACTCTATTTTAGTAGACGGAAAAGGCGTTGGTGATGTTGGAACTTCTGTTTTAAGAGATCGTCAAATTTTGGGCGATGAAGGCATGTTAATCGCAGTTCTTGTTATCGACGAGGTTACTTGGAATATTTTATATGGTCCTGCGGTGTTTTCTCGCGGTTTTGTGTTTGAAGAACACTTTGATTATTTATTAGAAGATGCAAAGTGTTTGATTTTAGATGTTTTTGAAAATGACCCTCACGCTTCTGTTGATAAGTTACAAGATAAAATACGTTCATCATTAAGGCGTTTTTTCAAAAAGATATTAGAGAGAGATCCGATTATTGTACCTGTTATTGCAACAGTTTAATTATTGTAATTTTATTCATTAGAAATTTATCAAAATATGCAACAAACACCTGAAAGTTCTAAAAAACATCAAGAATTAACTCAAGAAAATTATAAAGATTCTAAAGATTATGGTTTTGGAATAGCTAAATCTTTGGCGTGGATTTTATTATTTTTAACTCTTGCTTCCGGCTTATTATTATCTGTATTTATCGGACAATCTGCCAGAGATGTTCTATTAAAAAAAGAACAGGGTTTTGCCTCTTTGTTAGCAGAAAATATTAACCAAGATGTATATCGCAAGTTTTCTATTCCAACGCTACTTGCCTTTGGACGTATCTCTTTACGCCAACCGGCTCAATATGAAAGACTAGATGAAACCGTTAAAACCTCGGTTGATGGTTTAAATATTCATAATCTGCGTATTTTTGATCACGCGCAAAAGGTAACTTATTCCACAAATAAAGCAGAAATTGGAAGCAATGTTTTTTCATCTCCCGCTACGCAACAAGCACAACTAAGCACAACGCCGATTTTTAATATTGATTCTTCAATTCCTTTTTGGCAGGCAATTTTTCAGCCTAATTTAAAGCAAGGCAGTTTTTATTTAAGAACAACTTACCCTATGCAAATTGAAAATAAAGTCAGCTCTTCTGATAAAGAGGGGCCGGCGATTTCTATTCTTGAATTTTCTCAAGATATTACGGAAGATATGGGGGTAATTGTTCGATTTCAGCGTTTAGTTATTGGAGTTGCTTTAATCTCTTCAACTCTTTTATTTATATTGCTTTTAGTATTTATAAAAAGAGCAGAACACGCTTTATCCGTACGCTTTCAAGAACGCCAAAAACTTTTAACCGAACTGCACCAAAATGAACGCTTTGTCAGCATGGGTAGGGTCGTTGCCAGTATTGCTCATGAAATCAGAAACCCATTAGGAATTATTCGTTCAACAATTGAACTTTTACTAAAACGCCCAATAGGTCAAGATCCGACAACAGCAAAGTTTTTAACCGCCATGCACGATGAATCATTACGTTTGTCTCAAACAATCAGCGACTTTTTAGATTATGCCAAACCCAAACAACCTAAACAACAATATATAGACGTTATTCTGGTGCTTGAACAGATTTTTGCCTTTATCAGCCCTGATTTATTAAAATATTCAGTGGATATTATGAAACAATATCCTGTCAAAGGAGCTTGGGTTAACGGCGACAAAGACCTTTTATATAGAGCCTTTTACAATATTATTGTAAACTCTATTCAAGAAATGAAAAATGGCGGCGTTATTAATGTAACGGTTTCTTCTGATGACAAAAAAGTAAATATCAGATTTATTGACTCCGGCCCGGGTTTTAGCCAAGATGTTTTAGAGCACCTGCTTGATCCATTTTATACCACAAAAGATGAAGGTACCGGGCTTGGGTTACCTATTGTTAACAGTATTGTCAGTAGCCACGGTGGGGAAATAAATTTTATGAATAATCCTGAAGGCGGCGCAATAATTACCATCATACTTCCTGTTGGCGATATAGACGAAAATAGTTTATAACTGTAAAATATGCTTGTAAATTTACAAAATACAAATTAATAAAGAAAAAATAAAACAAATACGGAGAATTATATGTCTGAATTATTGGAATTAAAAAAACGATTAGCTAAAATTTTAATAAAAAAATCATATAAAGAAGGTGATTTTACTTTAAGTTCCGGACAAAAAAGTAACTATTATTTTGATTGTCGTCAAAGCTCTTTAAACGCCGAAGGCTCTTGGCTTATTGGAAAAATATTTAATATACTTCTTAAAGATTACTCTATTAAAGGGGTGGGCGGAATGACTATGGGAGCAGACCCTTTGGTTTCTGCCACAACAGTTATATCACATGAAATGAATAAAGCCTTAGATGGTTTATTGGTCAGAAAAGAAGCTAAAGGACACGGAACCAAACAATTTGTTGAAGGTTTGGTTAATTTTAGCGAAGGAGACCAAGTCGCCATGCTCGAAGACGTTATTACAACTGGCGGTTCTGTTTTAAAAGCCTGTAAAAGAATAGAAGACGTTGGTTTAAAAATTGCCGTTATCGCCATTATTCTAGATAGAGAACAGGGCGGTAGAGAAATCCTTGAAAAAGAAGGTTATAAAGTAATTAGTATTTTTACTCGCAACGAATTAGTAGAACTTGGAAAATAAGCGAGTTGTTTAAATAGGTTTAAAACATATTATTAATAAAAAATAAAGATTGTCTAAAGATTTTGTTTCTGTTATTATTAAATACTGAGTTGAGTTTTAATAAGCATATAAAAACCGAATAATCTTTTTTGTATTTTTCGAATTCCAAAAACAGTAATCTTAATTTTATATTTTTCACAAACAGATTGCCGTGGATATTTCACAAACAACATTATAACTGTTATCTATTGTTATGCATTTAAAAAAATATATCATAGATGTTTTATTAAGAAATAAACAAATAAATTGTCTTTTCGTCGTTTTTATTTATATGTTTTTTGTAAGTATTGATTATTGCCATGCAAGTTCCGTTTTATCAAACCTAAATGTACCAACAAGAACGGGCGTTACCGGAATAGCAGAACAATCGACAAAAACAGAAGAAGCGGACAATATTAATAAAACCAATAAACGCAGCATCATGCAAACCGTTACACCGGGAACGGGTTGGAAGGTAAAAGTTCACCCCCATAACGTTAATGTTGGTAAACTGGTAACAGTTGATAAAACCAGACAAGAGATTGAACTCTATGAACACAACAGCCCGCTGAAAAAAACTTCGTCTTTTATCTGTACTACCGGTCAGGTAATTGGAGATAAAAAGATAGAAGGCGACCTTAAAACCCCTGAGGGGATTTATTTTGTTGTGCGTAAAATTAATGGGGGGCTTGATTATACCCTTTACGGAAATGAAGCATATACCTTAAATTATCCTAACCCCGTCGATAAATTAAGGCGTAAAACAGGTTATGGAATATGGATTCACGGGCGAGGTTATAATATTACTCCCCTAGAAACTCAAGGCTGTGTCGCTATGAATAACACTGACCTTGCCAACTTTGGAAAGATTTTACAACCCGGGATTGCTGTTGCTTTGGCTGATGTTGTTGAAACGCCTATTGGTTCGGAAACAAAAGAAGAACTTAAGAAAAAACAAAACACTATCAATATATTAAAGAAAAATGTAACTTCATGGGCAAAAGAGTGGGAAAATCGCTCTCATAAAATGTTTGAATTTTATGACGCAGATTCTTACAGTATCTCTCAAGAACCTTTTTCTCAGTTTAAAGCCCAAAAAGAACGCTTATTTAAACAACTCGCATGGATAAAAAACAACGTTAGCAATATTCAAGTTGCTGAAGGACCGGGATATTGGGTAACTTGGTTTTTTCAAGACTATAAAGCACCTAACTTAGAAACCAAAGGTGTTAGAAGATTATATTGGCAAGAAAATGATAATGGAAACTATCGCATTGTTGGAATGGAGTGGATACCGGGGTTAACCATCGACGGAAGTGTTATGACCGCAAGTCTTGACGACCCGGGCGGAGAAAAAACTCAAGCAGAAGTACCTTTAAAGACCGAAGGTGATTCAACGGTAATAGATGCTTCAAATAAAACGCCAATACAAACACAACCTGAAAAAACAATCTCAAAACAAACAACTAAAAACGATACTGAAAAAGTAGTAAAAAAAGAAAAAACTCAAGACGAACAAATAAAAGAATTTGTTGAAAAATGGCGTTTTGCATGGCAAAAAGCCGACCTAAACAGCTATACTAAGTTTTATGCTAAAAACGCACAACAAGGAGATCGTAAAGGTCTTGCCTCGATAAAAGCACAAAAAGCTTCTCTCTGGAAAACCAATAAACCAAAGAAAATTGTTTTTAATAATATTAAAATTAAAAAAGATAAAGACTCCATACAAGTTGAATTTACTCAAAACTATAAAGATAATTCGGGTAAAGGAGATAAAGGAACAAAAATTCTTTACTTAAAACCAACAAAAAATAGCTTTGAGATTATCAGAGAAGACTGGAGAAAATAAATGGACAAAGTAAAGATAAAAAAAAGAGTTGTTTATAACGTATTGTTTATGCGTGATGACAGCGATGTTTTACGCTTTAGAATGAGTGCTGCTTGGCTTAAGTTTTTTGTCTATACAATTATAGTTATTACCGGTGTTGCAATTGGTGGTACTTATTTATCATATTATTTTTGGAATAAAACCCAAACCTTAGAAGCAGAGATAGAACTAAAAAATACAGAGCTTAAACCTCTTCAAGCTCAAATGGGCAAAATAGACAGGTTAAATTCTTTTGCTAAAGCCATTGATGAAAAGCCTCCGGTAGAACTTCAACCTATTTTACAAGAAATTGTTACTCATAACTCAACCGTAAAAAGTTTTGCAACTATCTCAACAAACTCAACAAACGCCACAAGCTCTTTATCTTCTGTTGCAAGCCTTAGTGCAACAAATGCAACTCTTGCGGCTGATACCAACTCTACGTCTCAAGAACAAAATAATACCAACCTTGTTGATGATAATACAGCCAATATTCAAAATAATGTTATAGAAATCAATAGTTTTTCTTCTAAATTTATCAATGATAAAAAATTAAGAATAAGCTTTGGTATAGTTAACAAAACAAAAAACAATGTTGCTGGTGAAATAAAGATTAGCTTGTTGATAAATGGTAGCCAAACGCCTGTGTTGCTTAGCCCTGAAAATAAATTTAGTTCTAATTTTAAAATTAACTATAGCAAAGATATCATTTTAACCTATGTTTTACCAAATGACCTGACAAAAGAAGAAATTGGCGAATTTCTTTTACAAGTTGAAAACTCTGAAAATGAAATTATTCATACGGAAAAATTTCAAATATAAATAAAAATTATCATAAAAAAATAAACCTTTAAGAAATATCTTTTCAAAAGAATATAAAAAAGCTCACTGTATCAAAAAATGTTACGGTGAGCTTTTTCTTTTTCCTGGAATTATGATAAAACAATGTAAAACCTAGTTTTCAATGATTTTACATTTGATAACCGGGTAGGGTAACGGTATTTAGCTTGTCTTCGCCATTGGCTTTAGGACAATCTTTTTGTAACCAACAAATTTCACAGCCACCTTTAAACGGATAAAAAGTGACAGTAGAATAGCGTCTGGCTAATCCACCATTTTCATCAAGATAGTTAATTTCATATTTTTCCAAAAGATCTTGTAAAGCGTCAGTAGGCTTAGGGGCCGGTGCACAACCCGCTTCTTGAACTTCGGGAACAAGGCTGTGAATTGCCGCAGTACACATAGCTTGAGCTAAAGCGTTGATACTGAACGCTTGAGAAGGTGATTCTTCCCATGCGTTATCAACATCATCTTCAACTTCTTTGTTAAGCCAAACGACTAAATAGCTTAACTTGCCACTACTTAAGTGATGGGCGTTTAAATGGGGTAACCATTTTTCCCAATATTCCAAAAGAGAGTCCATCAACTCTCCGTCAATTCTGGTTTCTTGGGTAAGTTGCATTACCAGTTCCATATCAAAATATGGTGTTACTTCTAGTTTTTCGTCTAGTTTTTCATCTTTTTGAGTCATTTTGGCTCCTGACTAATAAAAAAATTATCTTTTTCTATAAGATAATTTGGACAATTTAATTTAGTGATGTTTCCGGACTTTACTTTATGAACTTAGTGTTTTATACTCTTAGCACAAGGAATATTATTCGCAAATTATATTTGTCAAAGGAATAAATTCCAAATAAAGTATAATCTTATTCTATTAAATCAATAAAAGCAAATACTAAAATCATCGAGCAGATTATGCAAAACACGCAATCAGCCATAGAACAACTTTTAGATGTTGAAAGATATACAACTTTTAGTCGAAGAATATCTGACCCTGTGTATAATTCTCCGCCTTATTCTTCCGCAATTGATGATGCTATCTATTTTGCCGAAAAAAATATTGAAAAAGTTAAATATCAGTTTGATAGGGGGTTTCCTGCCAGATTGCGAGCCGGAGAAGATCCGCTTTTTGGCAACAATACTTTTGGAACGCGTCTTTCTCCTCTGCGTAGCCCCGAACGAATAGTCGGCTCTTTGATGACTGTAAGTATCTAAATTTTAATAAAATGCTAAAATCTCAAACAATAAAAGAATTACAAGAAAAACACCCTTTGTTTTCTAAAATAACGGGACAAGTTGTCTGGGTTGCTTGCGAAGAACAGGGAATGAACGAAGAACATATTAATATGTTTATGGATTCGTTCATGGAGTTACGAGAAACAACCCTTGAGCTTATGTTTAAACTTAAAGATAACCCAAGCTCCTTCCTTCTTATCAAAAAAGAACCACGGTTTAACCATTTGCCTTGTTCCGGTTGTAACTCAATGGTTGACTGTATTATTCCAGCTTCCGCTCCTGATATTTACAAATACATGCCACCTTATTCAATTAATTGTGTGTGTAGAGGCGAATATCTAAAAGCCGAAGAGGCGTTGGAATATGCCTCTAAAAAACAATGTAGTATTAAAGATTTATTTCCGAAAACTTTACCTGAAATAAATATTTACTGCGACAATAACGAAAGTTTATCAGAAAACTCTGACTTTTAAATAAAAAAATAGGACGAATATGAACACAAAAAAAACTTTTCCAATAATAAAACACCTTGTTGTTTTGCTTTTGTTATTTTCTTTAAGTGCCTGTAATCTTGTGAATAGAACAGTTATTCAAACGCCAACTGATCAAAAAAAGATTACTGAATCCGATCAAAGTAATTTGAGTCTTTTAGCTCAAGCTCGTAAAGCAAAAAATTCCGGTCAATTGCTCAAAGCAGAAAGTTTATATCTAAATGCAAGTAAAGAATTGTCTAAATTTAATAGTTCTGAAAAAATTTCAATATGGCAAGAATTGGCTGAAGTTGCTCATGCAAACGGACATACGGGAACAGCCCTTAATGCCCTAAATGAGTGGCAAAAGTTAGATAACAAAGCCGGTTCGACCAAAGCATGGCAAAACCTTTGGTACTCTGTTGTAAACAAGCTAAACAGCACAGAAAGCAGAACTCAGGCTAAACAACTATATGAAAATACAAACTTCCCGAACTATACAAGAGCCTTGGGCGGAATTGTTTATGCCGGGCGTTTATTACAAGCGGGTTTACAAGCCGAAGCGGTTAATATCTTGGAAAACATCGCCAAAACCCAAGAATTTGCTACTTATCGCACATCTTTGGAACATCTTCTCCTTAATGAACTAAAAAACCTTGATATAACCAAACAAGCCTCTTTGGTTTCGTTAGTTACCCCACAAAACGAAGCCTCTTTCCCTTATACCGTGTTTTTATATAGGGCAGCATCAGACCAAATAAACAAACCATCAGAAGATAAAACTGCTGCAGAAACAATTTTAAATCGCTTAAAAGAACTTGGCGTAATGTCCGGTTCTGCTCCTGATATGAGTGTAACGCCTATTTCTACATCAACCCCTGTATTAACAGGAAGCTCGCATGGACATGGTATTGCTCTTATTTTGCCAATGAGTAAAGCTTTGGGAAATATAGGTACAAAAATTTCTCAAGGAGCCAGACTTGCGGAATCTGAAGTCGGTAAATCAGGCGTAGCCCTTAAAGTTTATATTATTGATAGCGACTCTCCAAATTGGGAAACTGAATTAAAAAATATTTCAGCCAATATTAAAATCATCGGGGGGCCTTTAATTCCCAAATTATACACTCAGGTAAAGGCTCACGCAACAGAATCTCATAAAGTTTTATTTACTTTTTTACAAAATGTAGATTCTCAAGATGAAGGGCAAAATGCTTGGCGCTTTTTCACTAGCCCCGAAGATCAAATAACAGCCTTATTAAATCATGCAAGCTCTAAAGGAATCAGTTCTTTTTTAAGTTATGCACCGGATAGTAAGTATGGAACAAAAATGTCAAGTGTTTTTGAAAAAGTGCTTGCTCAAAAAAGTTTACATCTCGCAAATTCAGGAACATATCCTGAAAAAGCTCCTCAAGAGTGGAATAAAAACGTTGCGTCTTTTTTACGCTCAAGCGGAGGTGGTAATAATCAAGCGATCTTCTTACCTGATAACTGGAAAAATATAGAAATTATCGTGCCGAATATTTTTTATCATGGAACAACAAAAGCATTGTTTATGGGAACAAATATTTGGGAACAAGGCTTATTGTCTTCCGCAAGTTTAGGAAAAATAGATGCACGTTATTATAGTTCCGCCGTTTTCCCTAGTGCTTGGGGCGGAGAAAATACAATAAAAAATAGTGCTGCTTCTCGCCTTTTTTCAGCAGTTGAATCAAGTGGTTCAAAACCAGATTTGTGGTATGGTCTTGGTTATGATTTCATCAGGCTTAGTTCAAAACTAAATATAGACAATAACTGGACAGCTCCACAAATCAATGCAGAATTAAATAAAACTCAAGGATTTGAGTGGACAATCGCACCTATGAAGTGGGCTCAAGACGGGAAAGCAACTCAAGAGCTGTTCTTGTTTACTCCAACGGAAACAGGTTTTGAACCTATTAAATAAAGTTTGAGACTATACAGTCTCTCGTGCATTCCGATTACATAGTCCAACCATACGAATAAATAAGCACTTATTTTCCTTGTAGAATAAGTGCTTTTACACTTTAAAACATTTTATATTTGCATCAGCAGAGTAAAGTACGCAAAACTGAGTTTTATAATGGTCTTAAACAGCTTGTTGCGATGGTCGTGGTTTGTTTTATAACCAATCACGAGAGTAAATACATAAAAAAAGAGCAGGCTGAAAAAATAAACAGGCTGCTCTTTACTATTATATTCAAAGAAAAGATTATAAACTTTTTCCAACCATGCGTAATAAGCGTAAAAGTTGATAAGTAAAGCTAGTTTCGTTATCGTACCAAACAATTACTTTTGCCATTGTACCGTTAATAACGCTGGTGCATTCAGCATCTACAATACCCGCATAAGACGCACCGATATAATCACAAGAGACTAAAGGTTCATAAGAAATTGCATAATTTTCTTGTAAGCCGTTGGCAATCGCTTGTTTAATAGTATTGTTCAGCTCTTCTGCCGTTGTTGGTTTTTCTAATTCACAAGTAAAGTCTACCAATGAAACGTCAGGAGTCGGAACTCTAATTGCCATTCCATCTATTTTCCCTTTTAAATCAGGAATAACAGAAGATACAGCCTTAGCAGCTCCGGTAGTTGTAGGAATCATGGAAACGGCCGCCGCTCTTGCTCTTCGCCAATCTTTGTGAGAACCGTCCAAAATACGTTGGCTCATGGTATAAGAATGTATAGTGGTCATTAAACCATGCTTTATCACAAAATTATCGTGTAAAATTTTAGCGATAGGTGCAAGACAGTTGGTGGTGCAAGATGCGGCTGAAATAACATTATGTTCTTTTGCGTTATATTCTTTATCGTTTACACCCATAACTATAGTAACATCAGCATCTTTTGCCGGTGCACTGATTACGGTTTTTTTTACACCGCAGTTAATGTGTTTCATTAAGCCGTTTTTGTCTTTTATTGTTCCGGTCGTTTCAACAGCAATATCAACGCCATAATCAGACCATTTCCATTCACCCGGAGAAAAACGGGTTACTGCGATATGATGTCCGTTGACAATAATTCCTTTATTGTCAAAAGAAACCTCACCGTTAAAAGTACGGTGAACAGAATCATATTTGAATAAGTGGGCTAACGCCGCATTATCAGCACGAGCATTTAAAGCAACAATTTCCAAATCATTGTCTGTTGCTAATAAACGCAACAAATAACGTCCGATTCTTCCAAAACCATTAAGTCCTAATTTAATGGTAGCCATTTTTTTCTCCTTTCTCTTAAATAAAAATTATTTTTATCGAGTTAGATAACATTTTGAATATATTTACTAAAAAAGAGCCTGTTTTGAAATCAACAAACTCTTTCGAAATACTAAATTTTATTGGAACAACCCAAAACATTTTTAAGCTTATGTTTAACCATAGCCTTTACTGCATCTCGAGCTGGTTTTAAATAGCTTCGAGGGTCAAATTGTTCCGGATTTTCAAAAAGGAACTGGCGAATGCTTGCTGTAAACGCCAAGCGAATATCAGTATCTATATTTATTTTGCATACTCCGAAAGTAGCCGCCTTTCTTAAAAAGTCTTCAGGTACGCCTTTGGCTCCGCCGACTTTTCCACCGTATTTATTGGCTTTTTCAACAAATTCTTGAGGAACGCTGGAAGCACCGTGTAATACTAAAGGAAACCCGGGTAACAACTTAGTTATTTTTTCAAGACGCGGAAAATCAAGAGAGGCATCTCCGACAAATTTATAAGCACCATGACTTGTTCCTATAGCAATCGCTAAAGAATCACAACCTGTGCGTTTTACAAAGTCAACAGCTTGTTCGGGGTTTGTATAAACAGAGTGTTCAGCAGAGACATCGTCTTCAACCCCTGCCAATTGTCCTAACTCGGCTTCTACCCAAACACCTTTTGAGTGTGCATATTCAACAACTTGTTTAACAAGTTTTATATTTTCTTCGTAAGGTAGGTGAGAGCCATCGATCATAACAGAGGTAAAACCACCATCTATACAATCTTTACAAATTTGAAAATCAGCACCATGATCAAGGTGTAAAACAACAGGAAGGTCAGAGTCTTTTAAGGCGGCTTCGATAAGCTTTACAATATAGTTTTGTCCTGCATATTTTCTGGCACCGGCGGAAACTTGAAGAATCAACGGGGCTTTTTCTTCTGCTCCTGCCTGCATTATTCCTTGAATAATTTCCATGTTATTTACATTAAAAGCACCAACAGCGTAGCCTTCTTTATAGGCTCTTTCAAACATTTCTTTTGGTCCGATTAAGGGCATTTTTCTACTCCTTTAAAAAAAGGTTTTATTACAAATAAAAACTAAAAAACTCAAAATATACTCAAGGTTAGCAATAAACTTAAATCATGTAAACACAAAAAGAATCATTATTGTTTGATTTTTTCTTTTAACTCTTCACAAAGGCTCATAGCTTCACGGTTGGTGAAATCAAACTTTAATGGGGTAAGAGTTGCATAACCTGCCCAAAGCATAGCCCTGTCTGAATGTTCTTCAACTTGATCTTTAGGCATATGCCCTTCCATCCACCAATAAGAATTACCTCTTGGGTCGTGGCGTTCTTTATAGACATCTGCCCATAAAGCAGTAGTTTGAGGACAAACCGCCAACCCTTTGATTTCATTAGCGGGAATATTGGGAAGGTTAAGGTTTAAGACCAAACGATCGGGAAAGTTTTCCGTATCTATGTTGTTAATAACATTAACAGCATAGTTGGCGTGTTGTTTTACGTCAAAAAAATTATAAGAATCAAAAGATACTGCAACAGCCGGAAAACCTAAGTGTGCGGCTTCTGTTGCTGCGGCGACTGTTCCCGAATATAAAATATCAGGGCCGACGTTTGCACCCGAATTAATTCCTGAAACAACAATATCAGGTTTATCATTTTTTAAAAGCTCTATTAATCCAAGCTTCATACAATCAGAAGGAGTTCCATAGATTCCAAACCCCTTAAAAGATTGTTCATCAAAATATTTTAAACGCAAAGGATTATAAACCGTTAAAGCGTGTCCTACAGCTGATTGTTCTGTTACCGGAGCAATAACCGTTACTCTATATCCGGAACTAATCAAAGCATGATAGAAAGATCTTAAACCAAAAGCTTGGATTCCATCATCATTAGTTAGCACAACATGCAATTGTTTATTCATAAAAGACCTTAACAACCTAAAAAAACTATTGTTTAAGAAAAAAATCATTTACGTTTTAACAATATTACAAGTTTTTTAAAATAATACAAGTGTTATAAACATATTATTTTCAATATAAAACAATATATTTCTAAATAAATCTAAGATATAAATTATTTTGTATTTTTTAAATAAAAAGTTACACCTTGTGGGATCAGTCTTGCCGCCTTAGAGTGTGAAAATTCAAATTCTTTGCCCGTTTGCTTGGTTATTATTGCATTATCAAGCTTAAACAAAGTTTGAAACAAAACATCTCCCGCATTTAAGCTTTCTAACGCATTTTTATATAACCTTAACCGTAAGGCTTTGTTTTGTTTTAATAAAAATTCATATGATAAAGTAACAGCGTTATCATTTAAAGTGATTTTATTGATCACTTGAGTATTCCAATATTCCTCATCAATGCGTGCAAGCTGCCAAAGTTGTGCTACTTTTTCTCTGAAATTTGGGTTTTCTTCTAAAATCAAAGGCATTATTAAGTTACGCACACGATTTCTTTTATAGACAGAAGAAAGGTTTGATGCATCTTCATGCCAAGGACAATTTAGGCTTTGCATAAAGTCAATTAATTCAGATTTTGGCGTTAACAAAAGAGGGCGTAAGAGATACTTTTTTTGTTGGAGGTCATTTGTTTGGTTGCTTGGCTCTGAAAAACTATTGAGATAATAGTCATGGTTAAATTGTTTCAAAGCGGACATGCCTGCCAAAGCCGTCCAACCTGTTCCCCTAATGAGTCTTAATAAAACTTCTTCCGATAAGTCGTCTAAATGGTGTGCTGTTGTTATAAAAACTGTTTTATCTGAATATTGACGGGCTATTTCTATAAAAAAAGCATAACGAGCCTTGCGTCCGGCTTCTTCTGTTCCAATTTTGAGTTTTTTTGCCTCTGCATTAATATCTGTATATTTTATAAAGCAAGGAATATTAAAATGTTCAGCTAATTGTTTTATCCAAAGGCTTTCTGTTTCTGCCTCTTTTCTAAGCCCATGGTTTAAGTGTGCTAAACTTAAATTATAACCTAATCGTGGACGTAAAAAAAACAAAATAAAAAACAGGGCAAGCGAATCAACTCCGCCTGAAACACCTAAAATAATTTGTGTATCTTTGAGTTCATCAGAAAGTAACAGCTCTTTTTTTAAAAAGCGTTCAATTCCCAAACAAAATTTTGCTTTTTTAGGATTTAGCTCTTTTAAGGTTTGAGCCAAAGAAGAAAAATCAAAATGCGTATCCACTTAAAAATCAATATTCAAATCTTTTAGAAGGTTTTCAAGATAAACAATCATATGTTCTCTTAACTCAGGGCTTGGTTTTTCTATGCAATCACAACGCAGTTTTTGACTTGAACGTATTAATAGTTCTAATTTTAGTGAGTCTTCATCAAGTTCCAACGCCAAAACATGCGGAGAACAGTCGCTATGTGTTTTTTGTTTTTCACTCAATAATTTTGCCGGAATAGGTAGCCAGTAAATACCTTCAATATTGGCTTGTAATTCCATTTCTTTTAAGCGAGCTTTTATCTTTTTACAATCTTCATGGTTTAATTCATCAATAACAAATAGTTCCATTGTTTTATCCTTAAGCGTTAATTATAGTTCAGCTTCCCATTTTACAGCTTTCCAAATAGCCTCTTTAAAAGATTTTTCAGAAATACCGAGTTTATTTAACGAATTTTTAAGCTGTATTTCATCGCAATTATCAAAATTATCAAGCAACAGGGCGTAATCTGAAAAAAACTTATTTAAGAGTTCAAAGTTTATAATATCCAACGTTAAATCAAGTTTTTGTTCAGCATGTGTTTGTAAAGATTGAAAAAAATCTGCCTTATCAAGATCAAACAAGCCGTTTAACAATGGATAGACTGCTGCTAAAAAAATATCTTTGGGCGTTATTTTACTGTTATTTGAAGTATCAATAAGGTTTATTAATAAAGAAGCCTGTCGCAGAACCAATAAAAAACGATTTTGTTGCCCTATAAGAGAACCTGAATTTAACAAGGCATTAGCAGCAAGCCACAGTAAAAACCTTTCTTGACCCAAAAGGGTAATGGCGTGATCAACGCTTTCCGCCTGAACACTTGTTCCGGAAAAAACTTTATTCACATGTTTTAACAGGGCAACAGATAACACGCTGTCTTCTTTAAATATTTTTGTTAATTCTAAGGCTTGAAATTCTTTATTATTTAAAATGAATATAAATATAATATTAACCAATATTTTTTCTTTAATTTCATCAGTAAAATCTTGAAAAATCAATCTCTTAATTGGCGAGGTTGTATAAATATATTCTGACAATTCATCTGTTATATCTTGAGCTTTTCCTAACATATCTTTTTTATTACGCAATAAACAACAATGCCACTGTTCGCTTAGCTGAGTGTTTGATTCTGATTCAAAATAAAAATTTGGCGGAAGTTTCGCTATATTAAAAACATCACAATTTAAGCTTGTTTTTAAAAGGTTATTAAGACTTAATGTTAATTGAGTATAAATATTAATGGCGTTTTGTGGTGAAGTTTTAAAAATATTTAACTCACCCACACAATTTTCTTGTTGGACATTATCAGGGTTATCATTGTTAGATACATGCAAAAGACGACGAAAAAACAAAGGCTCTGAATTGTCATCTTCTCTTAAACTTGGATCAAGCACAGACAAAAATTCATCTTCATTTTTTACGGATTTATTGAATTCATCAGTATCAAAAAGATCAGTTTTTATCTCTAAGTTTTTTATCAGTTTATTCCACATTCTTTTAATTCTATAATTTTTATGTGTTAAAATTAAAATAAGAAAAAAGAGTAAAGGAATAGAAAATGTTGCTCTCTATCTTTCACTCTTTTTGATAATACAAAAAATAAAATTATAAATCTAGTGCTTAATCGGCTTTTTTCTTAGCACCATTTAATTGATGTCTTTTTTGTGCAGGTAAAACCGCTTTGCGTAAACGAATAGATTGTGGGGTAACTTCAACCAATTCATCAGAACGTACAAAGTGCATGGCAAGTTCAAGAGTCATTGGTTTAATCGGTGTTAAAACAACATGTTCATCTTTACCTGAGGCACGCATGTTGGTTAGTTTCTTTTCCTTACAAGGGTTTACATCAATATCATTATCACGGTTATGTTCACCTACAATCATGCCTTCATACACAGGTTCACCGGCAGTAACAAACATACGCCCACGTGGTTCTAAGTTAAAGAGGGCATAAGGCACGCCAACGCCTGCACGATCGGAAACGATAGAACCGGTAAACCTTGTTGGAAAGTCTCCGCGATAAGCTTCGTATCCCAATAAAGTAGAGTTCATCAAGCCTGTTCCTCGAGTATCGGTTAAAAACTCATCTCTATAACCAATAAGACCACGAGCAGGAATAGAAAATTCTATGCGTATTCTACCTGAATTATTGTTAACAAGGTTAGTCATACGCCCTTTACGCAAAGAAAGTTTTTCGGTAACGGCACCTAAAAACGCCTCATCACAATCAACTTGCAAGAGTTCTATTGGTTCAAGCACCTGTCCGTTTTCTTCTTTAAAAATAACTTCGGGTTTACCAACACAAAGTTCAAATCCTTCTCTACGCATTTGTTCTATTAAAATAGCAAGTTGTAATTCGCCTCGCCCTTTAACAATAAAACATTCTTTATCTTCTGTTAACGCCATTTCAATAGAAACATTACGTTGGGCTTCTTTTTCCAAACGTTCACGAATTTTATTAGACTGAACAATACTGCCTTCTTTACCTACAAGTGGAGAGCTGTTGATAAAGAAACGCATTGCCACGGTAGGTTCATCAACGTGAATACGTGGTAAAACTTTAGGGGCTTCTTTTGTACAAATAGTATCACCGATATCAACATCTTCTGTTCCGGCAATAACAACAATATCTCCGGGTTCGGCTTCTTCAGTTTCCGCAAGTTGTAAACCTTGATAAACTTGAAGTTTTGTAACACGAATAGGGTGTTCTTGTTGTTTGTCATCAATACGGATTAAATTATCTTTCCCTTTGATTTTTCCGTGGAATATACGTCCGACAGCCAAACGTCCTAAATAATCGGAATAATCAATATCAGCAACGAGTAGTTGAAACGGCTCGTTTGGATCATAAGAAGGACCGGGAATATCTGAAAGAATTAATTCAAATAAAGGAATTAAACTTTGACCTTCAAGGCTATCTTGCAATAAGTCTTCAAGGTTCGAAGAGGCAACTCCAGATCGTCCAATAGCGTAAAGTACAGGGAATTCAAGTTGTGTATCGTTTGCACCAAGATCAATAAAAAGGTCATAAACTTCGTTTAAAACTTCTTCGGGGCGTGCATCTTTACGATCAACTTTATTAACAACAACAATAACCTTTAAACCTGATTCCAAAGCCTTTTTTAGAACAAACCTTGTCTGAGGAAGCGGTCCTTCGGACGAGTCAACCAATAAGATAACACCGTTGACCATAGATAAAGCTCGTTCTACTTCTCCGCCAAAATCTGAGTGGCCCGGTGTATCAATAATATTAATCTTTTTACCACCATAGGTAACAGCACAGTTTTTAGCAGAAATAGTAATTCCGCGTTCACGTTCAAGATCCATGTTGTCCATGACTCTTTCTTCTACTTCTTGGTGGGCTTTAAAAACTCCTCCCTGGCGAAAGAGGGCATCTACCAAAGTTGTTTTACCGTGGTCAACGTGAGCAATAATAGCGATATTGCGAATATTATCATTTTGGATATACTTGGTCATATTTTTATTTTGCACAAAGGCATGTTAAAAGATATATCGTTAACTTATTAAAATATCTTACCACTTAATAAATTTTAACAATTAACGATAAAAATTCATTTCTTTTTCAAAACGGTGTAAGATACAGCATTAAAAGAGCTTTGCCAAGTATTTTTTTTATTTTTTTTATATTTGGATTAACTTGTCAGCAAGCTGAAGAGAGGTTACAACATCTAACATATTGGTAGTTTCACCAACCTGTTTATCTTTTAAAATATTGTAAAATTCAAGACAAGTTCCGCAAACCAAGATTTCAACTCCAAAATCTTCGAGTTTTTTTAAAGCACCAACCGCTTGATGATTTTTACTGCTTAATTTAACAGCAGAGTTTAACATAATAATACGCCAAAGCTCGTCTTTAAGTTCAGGCAAGGTGTTTAAAAAATTAAGCATTAATTTTGAACCAAGAATTTCGTCGCCACTTCCGAAAAATTCTGAACTTAATAGAACAACTGTTTTTTCTCTAATAAAATCAAGATGTTTTTTCTCTGCTTGATTTTCTGTTAAAATATCTGTATTGGCTTGATTAGATTTTGGCTGTTCTTGACCTTTTTTACAAGCTTGAATATACCATGTTGTGTTTTCAATAGTTATCTTAAGGTCATAATTTTGTGTTTTTAAAAAACGAGTTACATTTTCTTTAGAGGCTGCATTGTTGACCAACACAGTAAAACAAAGAATATCTTTATTATTCTGACAAAATTTTTTACACTGTATCACCGGTTCAGGACAGTTGAGATTTTGACAATCTAAAATAGCGGAAGACTCTATATTTTGTGGCATATTTTGCCCCTTTAATTAACTGTTAATGAAGCAACCTTTTTAATCCAAAGAACATATCAAATCAATATATAAAAAAAGCCAATTAATACAATAAATTATTTTAAGGCTTTGAATTTAACAAAAAAAGAGACAATAAATTATGAATATAGACGTAAAAAGTAAAGCACTAAAGCCAACAAGTACAATGGAAAGTATGATTGACCCTGATACTTTTGCCATTTTAAAAAGTCATACGCATAAACTATCGCGTCAAGAAAATATATATTTATTAAAGCGTTGTATTAGTTTTTTTAAGCCGTATAAACTACGTATTTCTATTGCTCTTTTGAGTATGTTGATTGTTTCTTTGTCTTCGGCTGCTACAGCATATTTAATTAAACCAGCTATGGATAAAATTTTCCTTGAAAAAAATGTTACCTATTTGATGCTTGTGCCTATTGCCTATGTTATTGTTGCTATTTCCCAATCTGTTTTTAGAGTTACTCAAACATATTGTATGGAATCATCAGGGTATCTTGTTTTACAAACATTAAGAGAAAAACTTTTCAGCAAGATTATTTGCTTGCCTACCAAGTTTTATGAAAATAACCCGGTGGGTAAGTTAATGGGGTTGGTTTTAAGCGATATTGACATGATAAAATCAAGTTTGCCAACTGTTGTAGATATGGTTCGACAAATATTTACAATGCTGGGTTTAATCTGTGTTGTTTTTTATCAAAACGCTTCTCTTGCAATTTGGGCAGTTATTGTTTTACCGATTTGTTTTTTTCCGTTTTTTTATTTTGGAAGACGTATTCGTAAACTCTCACGCAAAAATCGCTCTCAATCTGAAGATATTGTTATTTTGCTTCAAGAATTATTTAGCGGAATCAGAATTGTAAAAACTTTTTCCACAGAAAAGCCAGAAGTTAAAAATTTTATCGAAAAAAATAAAAAAGTCTTAGATATTGTTTTAAAACAGACTATGTTTAGTTCTATAACTTCTTCAACCATGGAACTAATTGGAGCAATCGGCATAGGTTTTGTTATTTTTTATGGTGGCGGACAAGTTATTTCAGGAGCAGCCACCCCGGGAACATTTTTTTCTTTCGTTGCTGCCTTAATTATGCTTTATGATCCGGTCAAAAAACTATCTAACGCCAATAATAATTTACAAAACGCTTTGGTTGGGGCTGAACGTGTTTTTATGATTTTAGACTCAAAGGTATTAACGCCTGAACAGGGTGGGAATGTTATTTTAAACCCAAATCATTTAACCGGTAGCGAAGGGTTTGAAACCTTAGAATTTAAAGATATTAATCTGCGTTATCAGTCAGGTCAAAATCTTGCTCTAAACAATATAAACTTTACCATTAAAAAAGGTGAAAAGGTTGCACTCGTAGGACCAAGCGGAGCAGGAAAAAGCAGTTTTATCAATTTAATTCCCCGTTTTTACGAAGCTGAATCAGGACAAATTTTATTAAACAATATAAATTTAAAAGACTACGATATTACTTCACTAAGACACAATATTTCTATTGTTTCCCAAGATAATTTTTTGTTTAACGTTTCTATCGCCGACAATATTTGTTATGGCGATAACAATAGAAATTTTGAAAAGTTGGAAATGGCGGCTAAAGCGGCTTTTGCCGACAAATTTATCAAAGAGTTACCCAACGGTTATGATACTTTAGTCGGAGAACGTGGAGTAAAGTTATCAGGCGGACAAAAACAAAGAATAACAATTGCAAGGGCGATTTTTAAAGATGCTCCTTTACTAATTCTTGATGAAGCAACTAGTGCTCTTGATTCGGAATCAGAAAAAATAGTTCAAAAGGCCTTGGAAAATCTCATGAAAAATAGAACGAGCATTGTAATTGCCCACAGGCTTTCAACTATTTTATCATCTGATCGTATTTTTGTAATGGATAGAGGCAAAATTGTTGATATTGGAACACATGAAGAATTATTACAAAAATCAAAGCTTTATATAAAACTTTATAATATGCAGTTTGAAGCTGCCTTGCAATAGATATGAAGTTTTTAAACAAGATATATAAAAAAATAATTAAGTTAATGCCCAATTTTTTAGCAAATGTTATCAGTTTATTTTATAAAATATGGTGTAAAACAATTCGCTTTCAATATCATGGAATAGAGCATGTTGAAAATTTAGTTAAAAACAATCAAACTTTTATCTTAGCCGGTTGGCATAGCGAAATTTTTTCAACCTTGTACGCCAAAGAAATGGTAGAAAATATTAAGCTTGTTGCAATCGTCAGCCCCAGTAAAGACGGTGAAATATTATCTTTGGTGCTAAATAAATTAGGCTTTAGAGTATCAAGTGGCTCAAGCTCAAGAGGCGGATTAAAGGCACTAATTCAAACTTCGAAATTTATTAAAAACGAAGGTTTTTCTGCTTGTATATCGGTTGATGGACCAAGAGGTCCGAGATATGAGGTGAAAGAAGGCGTATTTTTTTTGGCACATAAATTAAATATTCCAATTATTCCGCTAAAAGCCGTAATGACAAAAGGTAAAATCTTTAATTCATGGGATAAATTCGAATTGCCATATCCTTTTACCAAGGTAAATATCTACTTAAATACGCCTTATTATATTCAAGAAACCGAATTAACCTCGGAAATTTTAAAAAAAGAAAGCAATAAACTTAAAGTTATACTTGAAGAGTCTTGTAATAAATAATGAACAAACAAAAAAATATAAAGTTTATAGTTGATACAAGTGTGCGTATCATGAGTTCCTTAAGCCTTAGAAGCTTACATATTTTAGGTAAGATTTTAGGTTTGGCACTTTGGTATTTTCTGCCTAAACGTAAAAAATATGCAATAGATACTATCTCTAAACGCCTACATTTAGACAAAAAAAACGCAAGGCAAATAGCCAAACAAAGTTATATCAATACTGGATATTCATTTTTAGAACTTTTTTATGTCGGACGCTTTGGAATAAAAGAGCTAAATAAAACATTAACCATAGAAAACTCTGAGATATATCAAAAATTAAGAACAATTCAGCGTCCTATAGTCATCGTTACTGCTCATTTAGGTGCTTGGGAGTTATTGGCGGGACTACTCGGAGACTGCAAAGACGACAAAGAAGCTCAAGTTATCGTCAGGCATATGAAAAACCCCATAATAAGTGAAGCGGTTTTTAAATTGCGGGCTGCTAACGGAGCAGAAGTTTTAGACAGTAGACACGTTGCACCAAAGGTCTTAAAAACATTAGCAAAAAATGGCATTTCCGGTTTTTTGGTAGATCACAACACAAAACTAAGAGAAGCTATCTTTTTACCGTTTCTAGAAGAACAAGCCGCTGTTAACTCAGGTCCGGCGATTTTAGCTCTTAGAGCTAGAGCGATTGTCTTTCCGGTGTTTTTAATTCGCAGTTTTGACAAGAAAACTAAAAAGCCTCATTATACTTTACGCTTAGAAGAACCTTTAGACACAAAAACGTTAAACGGATCGCTAAGAGAACAAATTCATTACGTTGCAGAATATTATACTCAAGCAGTTGAAAAATACATAAAACAATATCCAGAACAATGGTTTTGGATGCATAGGCGTTGGAAAACACGGGAAAATCAAAATAAATAATGATAGAATAATTTAATTGTTTATGATAATAAAAAGTTAAGAACAATCTATTTAATAAAGAGGGATTTTATGAAGAGCAATATATTGAAAAAAAGTTTGTTTTACAGCCTGACAATTAGTGTTTTGTCGCTTTCATTGTCATGCTTTGTTCCACAAAATGCGTTTTCTGCTAATACCAAAGCACCGATTCAAAACGAACAAAAAGCTAATACAACAAATCCTGCTGATGTTGAAGTTTTAAAAAAAGCCTCTTTGGCATATCAAGAAAAAAAATATACCGAAGCTATCAACTTGTTAAAGCCTTTAGCAGATAAAGGAAACACCGATGCACAATTTGCACTTGGGTTAATTTATGTAAGAGGCGAGGGCGTTAAAGCCGACCCTAATCTAGTTAAAGAATATTGGACAAAATCTGCCAATGCCGGACACCCTGAAGCTCAATTTAACTTAGGCATGGCATATATAAGAGGCATTTTTGGAAAACGCAGTGCCACTGATGCTGTTAAATGGTGGGAAAAAGCTGCCAACCAAGGGCATGGAGATGCTTATTACGCCTTGGGACAAATATATAAAGTTGGCGACGGAGTAAAAAAAGATGAAAAAAAATCTGCATCTTACAACCAAAAAGGTTTAGAACTTGGACACCCCGGATGTGCTTATGAATTAGGTGTTGCTTATGCAAAAGGGGCGGGCGTTCCGAAAGATATGAATAAAGCAAAAACCTTATTAAAAGAAGCTGCCGATAAAGGGGATCAAGTCGCTCTTGATGTCTTAAAAAACATTGAAAAAAACTCTAATACAAAAAATAAGAAAAAATAAGCTTTGATTTTTATTAAATATAATATGAAAAAGATAGTTATTATATCATATTATCTAGATAAGAAGCCTTGAACGGTTATAAAAACGTAAAACAAAGTTAAAGTTATCAAAATAAGACCATCGCAAAGCTATGTTGCGATGGTCTTATTTTGATTTGAGCTAGTACAAAAGAGTAGTGTCTTGAATAGCCACAACGAATTTGCTCATGGAAAATGCCATATTAGCGGAATTGTTTATTTTGGTATTTTGCAACGCTTCAGTTTACAGTCTTATTTTGCAACAGAACCATTTAAAATGATGTGTTAAATTTAGTTTCAACGGGGTAAGATGCAAAAAACAGATAAAAAACTAACTATATATTCCAACTTTGCAATTTTGCACGAATAAAACTTATTAGCTCTTCTTGTTCTTTTTTTCCATTTCCTTCTTCAATATATAACGCTTTCCCGAAACTAAAATACACAGGTAAGTTGGGGTTAATTACTCCAAAATCTTTTATAAAACTTGATGACATTCCCCAAGCATCAGTGCGAAGGGCTAGGGGAATAACCGGAACACCTGCACGTTTTGCCAATTTAACGCCAATACTATTAAATTGTTTTTCATCAAGAGCTAAACTTCTTTTACTTTGAGGAAAAACAATAACTGAACGCCCTGATTGTAAAGATGCAGTTCCTTCTTCCAAAACTTTTACCAAATCTTCTCTGGGGTTTGTTCTGTCTAAGGCAATAGGGTTGCGTGCCTTTAAAACATTGCCCAAACAAGGTACTTTTAATAAAGATTTTTTAACAACAAAGGTTGTATCTTTAAAGGGTTGAACAATTCCCGGAAGGATAAAGGTTTCGAGGCTGCTCATATGGTTTCCCACAAAAACACAAGGACCTTTGGTTTGTAGAATATTTTCTATTCCATCAATACTAATTTTAACTCCAACTACCTCTAGGTATTTTAATATTTTTTTACTGCTCTTAACCCAATCAGCTGGTGTATATTTTCCACCTCTTGCTTTTATGCCTGCTCTGATAAATTCAAACAAAAGTTCTTTATAAAAACACAGCGAAGGAAACTGCCTTGTTAAACCAACGGCTTGATAGTTTGGGCTAATATAATTGTTTGTAAAGTCTACAATATCGTTACTAGAATTATCCATTATTTTTTCCTGTTTTTTAAATTTGAGCTAAGACGCAACTCTTGTCCTTGATTTTTAGGGGTGTAAAATGAAATATCTTTCACATCATCCGGTAAATATTGTTGATCAACGTAAGCATCTTGGTAATTGTGTGGATATAAATAGCCCTTACCATAACCCATATTTTTCATCAATTTAGTAACAGGATTGCGTAAATGTAAAGGAACAGGTTTAACCCCATTTTCTTTAATATAAGCCGCCACCTTACGATATGCCAGATAAGTAGAGTTACTTTTTGGTGCCAAAGCAAGATACACCACGGTTTCAGCCAAAGGAATAAAACCTTCGGGCATTCCGACAAATTCCACAGCTTGTTGGCAAGAAACAGCCAACGGTAGGGCGTTTGGATCAGCCAAACCCACATCTTCAGATGCCGACAAAATTAAACGACGACAAATAAAACGCGGATCTTCACCGCCTTCAAGCAAACAAGCCAAATAATAAAGAGCAGCATCAGGATCACTGCCTCTTATTGATTTAATTAAAGCAGAGGCAAGATCATAGTGGCTGTCTCCGTCTTTATCATGGCGAACTTGCAATAACTCAGGCAAAAGTTCCTTTAATTTATCGGCTTTAAGCTCATCTTTGGGTAGGGCGACTATATATTCAAGCAGGTTAAGTAGGGTACGGGCATCACCGCCAGAAAAACTCGTTAATGCTTGTAAAATTTCAACTTCAAGTTCAATATTTAATGTCTTGCAAGCGTTTAAAGCAAGTTCCATTAATTCATTGTGTTTTAAAGGAGTAAGGTTAAGAATATGTAGGCGTGATAAAAGCTGTCTGGTTACAGAAAAAGATGGATTTTCTGTTGTTGTGGCAATAAGGGTTATTTCTCCACTTTCTAAAATAGGCAGAAAAAAATCTTGTTGTGCTTTACTAAAACGGTGTAATTCGTCTAAAACCAATACATCAGCACCAGCCAATAGTTTTCGCATTTGAGGCAAACCTGCTTCCGGTGCAGATATTCTGACAAAATGTGAGTTGGAATTTTGCGTTTTATATTGAGCTAAAATTAGAGCTAAGCTAGATTTCCCACAGCCCGGAGGACCATATAACAAAAGACTGGGCAGGCGTTTTAAACGCAACAGGTTTTCCACCTTGGACAAAAGATGTTTCTGACCAACTAAATCCGTTAAGTTTTTAGGTCTCATCTGTTCCGCTAAAGGCTGTTGCGGTGTGGAATTAAAAAGATTTGATTGTTTCATTGATTAAATACGAGAAAGAGCCATTTTATATACTCTTGTTGTCATAAACTGATTTAGCCCACCAAGAAAGCCCTAAACAAAGCAAAGCGGCACTTTCATAACGTAAGATAGTTTTTCCAAGGCTACGTTTTTCAGCACCACCTTCAAGTAATACTTTAACTTCGTTAAGGCTTAAACCGCCTTCGGGACCAATAATAAAAACCGTTGTTTTTTGAGGCGTAAAAATATCCGGTTGTTCCAACATATTAGAATTATTTTCTTCTTCCCAGAGCAGACAAGCTTGGTGGATATTTAGATCAAAAGAATGAGCAAGTCCGGCAGCTCCGGGACAAACATGAGTTGTATCATTATGAATAATTTTCACTTTAGGCAACCACAAGTTTTGGCACTGTTTTGCTCCGGCTATCAACTGATTATTCCAGTGAGATAAAGCATCTTGGGGAATTTTCCCTTGACTGCGTTCTGCTTGCCACAACCAAATTTCAGCAGCATGAAATTCAACCGCTTTTTCCATAATCCAACTGCGTTTTAAGGTTTTGGTAAAAGCAAGAGCCAAAATAGGGCGGTTAGGCATCGCTTGGGAATAACTTTCACTCAACTTATTTAAAACAACTTGTTTTTTATTTAATTTGACAATCTTAAACAAACCACAGCGTCCTTGACCGTCTATCAAACGTAGCTCTTGGTTTATGCCAAGCCTTAACACATGAATAAGATGTTTTGCCTCATCATTTTCCAGGATAAAATCTTTATCCTTAAACTCATTCCACTGTTCGGGGTTTAAATAAAAAGTATGCATAAAATATAATAACGTTATAGCTTTATGCGGGCAGTTCCGCTATAAAAAGGTAGATTTGTAACTTTAGCGTTTAATATGGTTTTAGCCGCCTGAATACTAAACTCTTTATTATCCGCAAACTCTTTTTTAATATATGCCAATGCAATACTTTGACCCAAAGACGGAGCAAAAGATGCACTGGTAACACGCCCGACAACTTTGTCCGTTCCGTTAAGACAAACCACGTCGTCGTGCCTGGCACTGCGTCTTCCTTCTATACTTAAAGCAACGAGTTGTTCGTTGATTTTTATTGCGTTTTCTTTGCCAATATAATTTTCCGGTGAAGTTAGCATAGCCATATATCCGGCTTCGGCAGGGGTATGTTTTTCGTCTAAATCTTGACCATATAAAGGTAAGCCGGCCTCAAGCCTTAAAGTATCTCTTGCACCTAAGCCAATCGGTTTAACAGTAGGGTTTTTTAATAAAAGCTCCCAAAGTTTCAAGACTTTATCAGAGGGAACATAAAGCTCATAGCCTAATTCTCCGGTATAGCCCGTACGACTTATAAGCAAATCAATTCCCGCAAAGTTCAATTCAACAAAACCAAAATAGGGCAGTAACTTAAAGTTTTGGTTTAACGTCATCTCCAGAACATCTAAAGAACGTGGACCTTGCAAGTCTATTTTAGCTGTTTTATCTGAGACATTTTCAATAGTGGTTTCAGCATCAAGGTGTTGCTTTATCCAATTAAAATCATTTTCTATGCGTGCGGCATTAACCACAAGGAAAAAGTCATTTTCACTTTTACGATAAACTATTAAATCGTCTAAAACTCCACCGTTTTCATTTAACAAAAAACCATAACGACAACGCTCATTTTTTAAGGTAGTTAAGTTATGACTTAAAATTTTTGATAAACTTTTAAAGGCATTTTTCCCTTTAACCAAAAACTCTCCCATATGTGAAATATCAAAAATACCGGCTTGTTCTCTTGTGTGCTTGTGTTCGTTAATAATGCCTGTCGGATATTGAATAGGCATATTCCAGCCGGCAAATTCCGCCATTTTAGCACCGTTGGCAGCGTGCCATTCAGAAAGAGGGGTGTTTTTTAAGGTGGACATGAAATGACTCCTTGAATTTATATTATATGGTTGTTATTTTTTGTCTTTATTGCGTTCAGCCTGCATATCGAGTCTTGCTTTTTTAATAGCGACAAGTTCATCTAATAAACCGACCATTATACTGTATTGTTTTTTGATTTGTAAACCATGCTTGGAAAGAGCTTTATCATCTTTTTTGATATAATTTCTTATTAAATAGCTATCATTTAAAATATGTTCGCCTATAATCAATGCACTTGCGATATGCTGTTCAAAAAAAGTAACAAACTCAAATTTTAATTCCTGCAATAGTTTATTGCTTTCTTCAAGCATACGCAAATAGCCAATACGTTCATTTCTAAAGACGCGGTATCTTAAATCTTCAAGTATTTTCACCTTTCTTGCTTGTTGAATAAAGCTAAAACGGGCTTGAACTTCTTGCACTAAAATGCGTACGTCTTCATAATTGACAGCTTTGTTATTATGCAAATTAAACAAATAATTTTCAACTAGTTTTGCAACATTAACAAAATATTCATCACGATAACTGATAAAACGTCGTTGGTGTTTAACAAGCCAAGCATATAAAAATTTTAAACGTTTTTCTTCGCTATCTGTGTTTTCTATAACCTCTTGTCTTTTATAAATAATTCTTCCTCTAAATTCTCCCCTTACTATATCGTTAAGCCTTAAAAACATATTTGTGCTATCTTTTAAAATATTAATGTTTTTAATAACTTGCCCTGTATATGGGTGAATAAGCTCTTGTTCAACAACAGATAACGCCCTGTCTTGCCTAACGTTTTCAGGGCTATATAAGTGTTGGGTATATCTAGATCTTAATAAAACAGCTTTTCTTTTTATATCAACAAAAAATTCTTCTCCGTTTTTTAGTTCAAGCACAGCTTCAGCCTGATCTTTATCCAAGCCAACGAGTGCAACTTTTTCTACCTGAGGATAATTTGCTTCCAATGAGTTAAAGTTATATAAACTTGTGATAACTCTGTCTGTTTGTCCCAAAGCTCTTATCATAAATTTGTCTTGTAGCTTATGTAAACGTCTGGAAAATATGGCGGCAGAGGTTCTGCGTTCTGATGCAAGAGGGTAGCCATATAACTCCATTAAAAATTGCATGACAAAAGAACGATTTTGTTCATATTTTTCATTGTCGCCAATGCTGAACTTACCCATTCTTAAACCAAAACGTTTAACTTCGGTATCTAAATCAGAAGGGAATGAGGCATTTATCCCTGATAATCTAAAATATCCGTTTTGGTCATGTGCCATTACTTGAGCTCTATCCATTTCCAATAGAAACTTTAATATAACGGGATACATCTTTAACGAAGCAAGGTCGTTTCCGAGACAACATTGACGTAAATCTTCATGCAAGGCACGCTGTAGTCGTTGTTGTAAAACGTTTAAATTTTTATTGTTACAGATAGCTTGAGAAATATTTTTTCCCGGATTTTCGCTATATAAAGTATCATATTGAAAAACTTCATCAAAATATGAAAGCTTACGTTGAAACGCAACTAAAGCAAAGCCCGGCAAGGCTTTATGTTCATATGGATCAACGTCAAAAGAAGGCATAAGCTCTCTAGCGTCAACAAGCGGATAATCAGAAAACAGACAATATGGTTTTAATAAACTTTCTTTTATTTGTACTAAGTCCAAATATTTTTTCAAGTCTGAAAGTTCTGTGATCTTATTAACCTCAGGCTTGTTCGATTGTGTATTTTTTTCATTGTTTTTTTGAGGAATTTCACAAGCATTTTCTGAAGCTTGAATCTTTGTGGGGATAGCGATTTTATCAATTATATCTTCATTGTCGCTGTTAACAACATTTTCTTGTGGTTGTTCGCCAAGTTGCAAACAATCCCCAAAGCATCTGTAATCTTGACATTTATCAAAAAAAGATTGCCAACGCTTAACAAAATTAGAACGTTGAGTTGCTGAACCAGACATTAAAACTCCTCAGTATTATTCAGTATTATATAGTTAAGTTATATATTTTATCTAAAACTTTTTTAATATAACTTAAATCTAAAAAAAATAGAAGTGAAATAGAGAGAAAATAATAAAATTTTAGGGGTATTTTACCTTTATAGATGTCCCATAATGTAAATTATGTTAACCAAAATGTAAAGGTAACTAATTATATCCTTTAAGCTTGCCTAATTTACTTGATATAGCTATATTTTTATAACCCACTTTTTAGAAGGTATTTTTTATGGACATCATTAACGTTGATTTAAGTAATATAGAACATGAACACATTTGTTGTTCCATCTCTGAGAAAAAAGGAGAAAACTGTGTTGCCCTAAAAAAAGCATGGCTAAAAGAACGTTTTAAAGATGGTTTAGTTTTTAAAAAATTAAATGCAAGAGGCAAAGTATTTATTGAATACATACCAGCAGAAAACGCATGGTATCCTATTCTTGCTGATAACTTTTTACATATAAATTGTTTTTGGGTATCAGGACAATTTAAAGGACAAGGATATGCAAATAAACTTTTGGAAGCTTGTATATTAAATGCAAAACATCAAAACAAACATGGTTTGACGGTTATTTCTTCTAAAAAGAAAATGCCTTTTTTATCAGACCCGGATTATCTCAAATATAAAGGTTTTAAATTGGCTGATACAGCACAGCCTTATTATGAATTATTATATCTTCCTTTAACTGATAATGAGCATATCCTCAATTTACCAAAATTTAAAGATTGTGCAAAAAACGGAACAATTAAAGAAAGAGAAATGGTTTTATATTATTCAAACCAATGCCCTTTTGCTGAAAAATATGCTTTTATAATTCGAGATATTGCAAACGCAAAAGGCTATCCCCTGCTTTTAAATAAAATAGAAACGAAAAAACAAGCTCAAAATTCACCAATGCCGTTTACAACATATAGTTTTTTTTATGAGGGGAAATTTATTACCAACGAAATTTTTTCAGAAAAAAAGTTTGAAAAGTTTTTGCTTAGTATGCCTGTAAAAAATGATCTCTAAATTCTATGCCCAAATTTATCAAAAATCATGCTCATGCCGGCACGCCCCTGAGAAGCAGATCTTAACTCCGTTGAAAAGCCAAATAAATCTTTCATAAAAGCGTAAGCTGTAATATTTTTACGCATATTACATTCTTCATCGTCAATAACGTCTAGTTTTATATTATGTATCGCTAACAAGGTAACAACATTACCAACAAAACTTGTTGGAACGCTAATATTAAGCTTCATAATCGGCTCAATCAGTTCTGTCTTGATATGGGAAAACAATTCTCTAACAGCCAAATGACTCGCCATCAAAACAGCCTCGCTACTTATATTATCTTCATTAAAAATCAAATAATTAACGTCGATTTCTACACCCTCCATGGGGTAACCTAAAGGGCCACATTTTAAAGCTGTAATTATCCCTTCTTTAATAATTCCGATAAGTTTTAACTGTTCATTGGCTGTCTGTGATGTCGCTTTTGTTAAACTTGGAACACTTAAATTATTTAAGTCGTCTAACCGATTGTTTATATTAAGTTCAACTAAAGTTGCATCATTAATTTTGTAAAATTCTGTTTTATCAAAGTTAATTTTATTTTCCACTCTTGTCTGACAAGGTTTAATTGTTAAACTGAGAGTTGCAAAGTGTCTTTTTTCATCAAAAAGATGATTAAAACACCCTATTTTTTCAATTGATTCTGAATTTTTTACAAGAGTTTCTTTATAAATAACTTGTGGTTTATTGATTCTTAGTTTTATGTGTTTTTCTCTTTGAATTTTTTCCAATACAACTTCCAGATGCAATTCTCCCATTCCTGAAATTATTCTTTGTCCTCCATGTGTAAAGCTTTCTTGATCTAATTTTAAGGTGGGGTCTTCATCAGCAACTTGCAACAAGGCTTCATCAAGTTTAGCCAGATCTTCTTCGTTTTCTGTTTCTACGGCTAAACTTAAAACCGGTTGATAACTTAATATAGGTTCGAGTAAAACAATATTTTCTTTTAAACATAAACTATCTCCGGTGTGGGTATTATTTAACCCACTAACTGCAATAATATCACCGGAAAATGCTTGTTCTATTTCTTCAAATTCATCAGCTAAAATACGATATATTTTATTGATTCTTTCTTCTTGTTGAGTATTGGCATTATAACAAATTTGTTGGTTTGTTAACACTCCTGTATAAATTCTTAAAAAAACTAATTTTTCTTTTTTATATCTAAAACTTTTAAAAGCCAACGCTGTGAAATATTCTGTTTTGTTTGCCAAAAGATAAACAGCATTTCCGTTCTCATCTATGGCTTGCATAATTTGCTCTTTCGGAGAAGGTAAAAATAAGACAATAGCATCAAGTAAAGATTGTATCCCTTTATTATATAAGGCCGAAGTTGCAAAAACCGGGACTATTTTCCCTTCTAAAGTAAGTTTTCTAATAACTTCCAATAAATAACTTTGATCAATTTCTTCACCTAAAAGGTAATTGCCAAGAATTTTATCATCATATTCAGATAAAACTTCTATAAAACGTTCACGCCAAAAAGCTATTCTATTAAATTCATCAGAGGTTAAAGTTCTTGTTTTGACTATTTTTCCATAAGAATCTTCATCGTAATCAAAGACTTGAAGTTTTATAAGATCAATAATTGTTTCAAAATCTTCGCCTTCTCCCAAGGGAACGGTTACAGGCAAGGGGTTGATATTAAGCTTATGCTTCATGCTTTCAAGTACGCCTAAAAAATCAGAACCTATTCTATCAATTTTATTTATTGTTGCCAATTTCGGTAAATTAAACTTTTCAGATTGTCGCCAGACTGTTTCTGTTTGCGGTTCTACTCCGGCAACAGCACAAAACACGCCGACAACACCGTCTAAAACCCTTAATGAACGCTCTACTTCTATCGTAAAATCAACATGCCCGGGTGTATCAATCAAGTTAATTTGATGTTCACACCAATAACAAGTATTGGCGGCGGCGTTTATTGTAATTCCGTGTTCTTGTTCTTCGGGAATAAAGTCCATAGTTGCCGCACCTTCATGCACCTCACCTATTCGAGAAATTGACTCTGTATAATACAAGATTCTCTCGGAAGTCGTGGTTTTTCCTGCGTCTATATGTGCAATAATACCAATATTGCGTATTTTTTTTATTTTATCCTGCATATAAAACACGACCCTCTAGTTTGTTGAATTCAACTTCATAATACGAGTTTGGAAATATTCCGGTTGCAAGTTTGTCCAAAACCAAATACCCTCTTGTCCTGTTTTTAAGACAAGTTGATCTATTTGTATTGATTCAATATGGTTAACTTTGCCTTTTAGTTCTATATCAGGTTGCATTAATTTAAAAGCTTCCAGATTAAAACCTGTTTCTGATGTCGCATAATGAACTATAGCATTTAGTTTTTTCATACCATAAGTCCAAACGGGAATACCTTGTTTACTTGACTCTATAATTAAATCATCAAGTTTTAACCTGTCTCCGACAAATAATATACTTCCATGTTTTCCGTGTTCATTTATACAAGCTCTAAAAAAATTCATTACTTGCATACTAGGCATAACAAAAAAAGGAGCTTGAGTTTCATCAGAAGAACTTGTCAGTCCAACCAGTTCGGTCGCCAATAATAGATGGTTAACAGTTTCGGAAAACGACTTTGATTCCGGATTGTTTTTCTCAGAATTATATAGAATATAAATATTTTTAACTCCGGCTAAAATCGCAGGCAGAAGCGTCGCCAAAAAACGCACGCTTGAGGGAAATTCGTCTTGTACACAAAAAATAGCCCAATCTATTGCTTCCAACTCGGTTTCAACAACAAACCCCTGGCGAAAATGTTTTGTTTCTGTTTGAAACGGTATTTTTTCACCCCAAAAAGTATATTGGCGAGCGATACAAGTTTTTAACCAAGCTCTGATTTTAGGGTCTGTATTATTATAAGCCGAGGCAAAAGCATCGTCAGATAACTGAAATTGAGAAAAGTTTGATAATAGGCTATTTTTTTTATGCATAATTATATTTTATAAAAAAATTAAAAAGGAAAGGATAAATTAATATTCTTTCAAAGTATCGCAAAACAAAAAGACTTGCAACCTAAGCTACAAGTCTTTTTAAAATATGTTGAAATTAAAACTAGTCGTTTAAAGCCATAACAGCTTTATTTAAACGAGAAACTTTGCGTGCAACATTTTTCCAATGTAAAATCTTTTTGCTACCGGCTTTATCTAAAACAGATCTTGCAGTATTGAGTGCAACAAGAGCTTCTTCTTTATTCATGCCTTGAATAGCTTGACGAACGTCTTTAACAACGTTTTTTACTCTGGTTTTAACTGCACGATTTTTACTTGCCTTTTTAAGACTTTGCTTATGACGCTTAATGGCGGACTTATGGTTAGCCAAGGTATTATCCTCCAACGAGATTGTAAAAGCAGAACTAAAGCTCTCGCTTCTTTAAATTAAAATTTGTATAACGATAAATGTATTGATTAAATTAAAATACAATTTATGCTTCTAACGCTCATATTAATTATTGTCAAGATAAAAAGAAAGTTTTTTATTTCTTTTTATTAAGAGCCACTTGAAAAGCCAAGCCTAAACTTCCGCCAAAGCTGTCTTTAGTTTGGGCATGTTCTTTCCAACTGTTATCTTTTTTGTCCTCACGTTTGAAATCTCTTCCACCACGAGGTTTTGTGTTTCTATCATTATTGTGTTTTGTTTTTTGCGGTTTATCGCTATCAGCGTTATCAAAAGCCACAGGTACGCCTGTTAAGTTTTCTTCAGGAACGCTAAGACTAATTCTACGTCCTGCCTGATCAACATTTTTTATCACAACTTCGATAGAATCACCGCTTGATAATTTGTCGTAAACACCTTTTTTTGCAAGGCTGAGTACAGAGTTTGGCAATAAGCCGACAACACCGGGCATAAGCTTAATAAAAAGACCAAACTTTTCTCTTTTTTCAACAGTCGCCTGAACAAGAGAATCAACGCTAAAATTGGTTTCTACGTCTGCCCAAGGGTCTCCGCCGGCTTCTTTTATGCTAAGACTTACACGTTTTTTATCTAAGTCAAATTCTTTAATCTTTACAGATACAATATCGCCAACGTTAAGCATATCTTCTGCTTTTACGATTCTGCGTTCATAAGAAAATTCAGATAAATGTACCAAACCTTCTATTCCCGGCAAAATTTCAACAAAAGCTCCAAAAGAAGTTAAACGACGAACTTTGCCGCTTAAAATTTGTCCAAGCTCCAAACGCCCTTCTACTGTTTTCCAAGGATCTTCGGTTATTTGTCTTATAGATAAAGAAATCTTTACAGACTTTTCTTCAGTTTTTACAGACAAAAGTTTGACTCTTATTTTATCGTTTAGGCTTAATACTTCGTCTGCCTGAGTTACTTTTGACCAAGAAAGTTCTGAAATATGAACAAGACCTTCAACGCCCGGGCTAAGTTCTATAAATGCACCAAAAGGCATAAGGCGTACAACTTCACCTTCAAGCACATCTCCAACATTAACTTTAGAAAGAAATAGTTCACGATTAGCCGCATTTTCTCTTTCTAAAAGAATACGTCTTGATACGGTAATGTTTCTTCCGCCTTGTTCTACTTTAGTAACAATAAAGTTAAATACTTGCCCTATCATGCTGTCAGGGTTTTCAATAACTTTAACGTCCATCTGGCTAAAAGGACAAAAAGTACGTCTCTTCATTAATTCAACGGAATACCCACCTTTAACGGCGGCCATAACCTTTCCTTCAACAGGGAGTCCGGCTTCTTGTGCATCTTTTAATACACTAACGCCACCACTACCGGCTAAAGCTTTTGAGAGTCTTACCTCATGAGCATTTGCTACTGTTACATAAAGTTCCAGCTCATCGCCAACAGAACAAGAAGGATTGCCTCCGGCATCTTCAAACTCTTTACGCTCTACAATTCCATCAACCTTATCGCCTGTGCTAACAAAGATTGTGTCTACAGTAATCGCCACAACGGTACACTTAACACGCATACCTTGACGAAGATTTTCAGTGGCTTTACTATGTGCGTCCAATAAATCAGCAAAGCTTTCAGTTTCTACAATTCCGGTTTCTTCCCCGCTCATGGGTAACTCCTTAAAAAGCAATATAACAAATTCGTTCTATGAGATAACAAGCAAATATAAATTTTGCAAGCACTTTATGAACTATTGACACTTAAAATGATATTATATCGTTAGCTAATTGTATTAAACTTCATCCCATTTTTTTTTAAAAAGGCAATCATTTCTTTTTGTTTTAATTTCTGTAAGGCAATCATTTCTTTTTGTTTTGGTGTCTTTAAGGCAATTACCTCTTTTTGTTTTGGTGTCCATTCTCCTATATCGTAAGTTGTAGTCGAATTTAACTTTGCCCCTCGTTTTATTAAAATTTTTGTAGCCTCTACACTGCCAACATAAATAGCTGCTTTTAAAGCATTTTGTCCTGCTTCTCCTGTTGCTTCCACTTTAGAAGCAAGCATTAAAAATAATTCATGGTCAGGTTCTTGTTGATATTTAGGTACAGCCTTGTTGAGGAGTGTTTCATTTTTATTAGTAAGATAAGTTGTATTCACACCATATTTTATCATTTCTTTGGCTATATTATAGTTTCCTCGTTCTAAAGCGAAACCAATTGCTCGTTCACCGTTTTTAAGTGTTATCTCCGAGTCTGCACCAAGTTGTAACAACAAAAATACTAATTGTTCATTGCTGTTACCATGATTGTTACCACGACCACAAACGTTCATTAAAGGGGTTTTTGAATCGTATTCCTCTTGATAGTTTAGCTCTTTTGTGCCTAAATTTTTTGTCTGTGTTAATAAAACACGCATAAATTCTAGATCATCAGGCTCATCATAGCTATACCCCCTTGCTCTCTGTTGTAATACTTTTCCTATTTCGGGAATATTGGGAGAATAACTTAATAAATAAGATAAAATTTCTGGATTGTACCCGCGATTGTGTCCGCGTTCAGCATAATCTTTTGATCGACCAATGGGGTTACAGCCAGCTTGTACTAATTTTTTAATAACTTCAACATGAGGCGAATGTTTTAAGGCTATAGTTAGTGGGTCTTGAGCATCACTTTCTAGTTGATATATTGGTAGCAATATCCCTACAAGTGCACTACCACCCCATTCACTTTTACTCCCCACACTAAAACTTCTTTTATTTTTATTTTTTAAAGAAGCTCCATATATATTTATTATTTTTTCAACATCATTTGGAGTGGCTACTTCATAAAACTTACTACTTACTAAGGCTTCTAAAGGATATTTTTCGGCAATGCTTAAAACCTTTTCACGAGAAGCATCATCAGGAAAATGATAATTACTTTCAAAAGCTGATAATGCCCCAGCTTGTGCAAGCCCACAACCAGAAAGTAAACATACAGCTAAAAATAGCAAAAACAAATTAATATTTTTCATATTAAGGTATATTTCTTTTTCAAATAAGCCACCAACAAACCACCATATAAGCAAATAAAAGGCAATAATAACGCCGTAAAAAATCCATGACGCATACTTACGCCAAAAGTACTGAAAATAAAAAGTTGAGTGATAAAAATATCATACGAATTTTTACCAAATTTAGAAATAATATGGTGTAATGAATCAGAGACCTTATTTTTATTTTTTACAAGCCAAGCTACTAATAAATAAGTATAAAAATAAGAAGGATAATGTTGTGGGTTCCACTCGTTTGGAATAAATGAAAGCGAAATTCCAAAATATAGCGTCAAAATAATATAAACAATACTGATTCCTGATAAAACTCGTAATTTAAACGCCGAAAACAAACTTTGATTATTGTAAAAAGTCGCACCCAAAGCCGCAACAAACAAATAACGCCCATAAAAAAAGCGATAAAACATGTTGTCTGCATTAGGGTCAGCCGCACAAGCCGATACGAATAACCATTCCAATAAAAATGAAATAAACAGACAGGCTAAAAGAAATTTATTGTCATTGCCAAGTTTATCACGCAACATTAAAATAAAGGGAAAAATTAACATATGTTGAACGATTAAACTTACGAAATAACCACCCGGACCGACTGATCCGGATAAAATACTAGTAACAAAATGAAAAGGATTCATAAAATCAAAAACATATAATTGATATAATAATACAGCAATAATATAAGGTAAATAAAGACCCCATATCTTTGACGGTAAGTCTTTATAATAAGCTGAGATATTCTTTTTTCTTCTTTCCCAAGTAATACAACCTGTTATTCCGGCAACAAAAATAAAAACCGGAACTGCTTGCCAGATATGAAACACGGCAAAAATAGGTTTTAACCACCCAGACGGTAAAGTATGAAGCAACACAACGCTAATAATTGCCAAACCTTTTACAAAATCAAGATAGTCAATTCTATTCTTAACCGCAGTATTGTTAACAGCCCCAACAGACATACATACTCCTCAAAAAATTATAAAGTTCCTAGGTTGAAAAAACTAAAACAATAATTCGACTATAACTTTAGCATCTCCAATATTACAGGAAATACGGCTTTTTTCGTTTGGAACATGCGGATTAGGAATAAGTTTAGACCAGACCAAGGCCGAAAAACCTTTGGCTCTTAATAAACCGGCAACAGTTCCGCCGCCTATTCCAACAGCTCTGGAATCAACGTTATAAAAGTTTTTAATGGCTTTTTTGAGTTTAAGAAAAAATTCAGAGTTATTTGATTCTGATGGAGTTTGAGGTGAAAGTTGAACTATTTCAATGTTCACTGATGCACCATATTTACCGGCAGTTTTTTCCAATAAATCCTTCATTTCTGATAACACATCTTCAACTGCGGTTTCAGGAATAATTCTACAATCAATATAAAAAACGTCTTTACCCGGAATAGTATTAATATTCTCTACGTTCAGTTCTTTTTTGGTGGGTGAAAAAGTGCTTATTGTAGGATTAAACAAGGAATTTTCCTTCGAAAAACGCTTGTGCATATTATCAACGCTTAAGATACAAGCAGCCGCAGCTTTTAATGAGTTTATCCCGCAATCTGGTGTAGAGGCGTGGCATTGTCGCCCTAAAACAGTTACTTTGAGCCAAAGTTGTGTTTTTTCGGCGATTTCAATATCTGAACCTTCATTATTCCCATAATCGGGAATTAAAAATATATCTTCTTTGTCAAAAAGTTCAGCATGTTGTTCAAGTAAAAACTGTATTCCATGTTTATTACCTGTTTCTTCATCAGCAACAAAAAGTAACCCTAAATTATATTTAGGAGTTTGTGTTACATTATTATTTTGTTGAGAATACAACAAGGCTTCTGTTGCCAATAAAGCACTAGTTATCGCTTGCTGGTTGTCTTCAACCCCTCTTCCAATAATATAATCGCCATCAACCTTAAGTTTAAAAGGATCAGAACTCCAAAGACTTAATTCTCCGGCCGGAACAACGTCCATGTGTCCTGCGACCCAAAGAGTTTTTACTTTTTCAGTAGTATCTCGAACAAGATTCACCTTGGCGACAATATTGGGACGCTTACCACTCGGCACTCGAGGATCAAGAGAATCATAAACAGTAATATCATTCACACCGAGTTTTTTTAAGGTATCTACTAAAAACTTAGCTTTTTCCTGTTCTCCGACTCCGTTGTTTTCCGGACCTATCGCAATTTTTTCAGTTAAAGCACTCTGAATTTCAATAACTCGCTCTCTGGTTGTATCCAAATATTTCAGAATATTGTTTAGCATTGTGTTATATTTACTGTTTTAAAAATGGTTATATTATAAAGAGAAAAGAAGATACACTATATTTTTTCAATTCGCAAGCAGAATTCAACAATTGCGAAAACACAAAAAACCTGCTTTATCAACAGGTTCTTTGTGTCTATAAACTTTAAAAAAGTATAAAGATTACTTACGTTTTGACGCAGTACTACGCTTAGAAGCTTTAAGCGGGTTAACTTTAGCACCGGCAGCTTGAGCTTCTTTAACGTGAGTCGCAAAGTTACAACGCCCTAAAGACCATTTACGCTCAGGCTGAGGATAAGAAGCACAAAAACTTTGCCCTTCAAATTCACGCACACGATCACAACCTTCACATTTTTCAACTACAGTGTGGCAAAGAAAACCGTTAACTTCTACGCCTTTATCGGTTTTCTTGGCACCGGCAAGTGTTTTAGATTCTGCACTCATTACTTATTAACTCCTCTGCACCAAGAGATGCATGTTTTTTACAAAAAATATTTTAACCATCATTAATTTGAAACAATCATTGATTACTTAAGACAGATAAAAAGTCAAGAGAATTTTTTTATTATGTTAAGACTCTTGCAAAATTCAGTTTTGCGTTCTTTTGTCATCATTTTACGCTTTGTTTACACATCGATAAAATATATTAAAACACAAAACCACTTATTTTACACAAAAAATAAATTTTCTCTATCCTTAATTTTTGGTGTGTTTTCCAGTCGGAAGCCACTATGAACCTATTATATAATAATCTCTCATATTGTTATTTTAATACAAGGAAATAAAATATGCAACAAACAAAAAAACAATATCAATAAAACTATATGATTTTTATAACTTTTTTAGTTTAATCTTAATTTATAAAAAAACTTGATTAAATAATAATAAATTTGTTATACACACCAACTATACATTTAACGGCTGAGTCGATTCTTGAATATAAGAATATTAACATTTTGGTATCATTCTAAACATCTTTAAAACTGCTAATATTTTAAAGATACTGGAGCTTAAAATGGATCATAAAGACCTTGAATATTTTCGCAATCTGTTAACCGGAATGATTGAAGAAGCTCAAAATAAAGGCGACAGCACTATAGAAGAGATGACTGACAACGCTGAAGTATTTGCCGACCCGGCGGATAGAGCAACCATGGAATCTGATCGTGCTTTTACTCTTAGAATTCGTGATCGTGAACGCAGATTAATAAAAAAAATTAAAGAAGCCATACAGCGTCTTGATGATGGTTCTTTTGGAGTCTGTGAAGACTGCGGAGAAGAGGTTGGAATTCCAAGACTTAAAGCCCGCCCCGTAACAAAGCTTTGTATAAACTGTAAAAGCAAGCAAGAAGAAAGCGAAAACCAACAAAACGACCTTTAACATTATCTTAAAAATGGACGCTCACTTTTTTAGAAAACTGGCAGACGAATTAAAAGAACTGCTTAACGGTGCCAGAATTGAAAAAATATATGCCCCCGCTCTTAATACTTTAAGCTTTCAACTTTTTTTACCATACGAATTTAAAGACCAAAGAAAATGGAAGCTTTATTTTCGATTTGAACGCAAAGAACCACTACTTTTTCTCTCCTCAATTGCCCTACCCAATCCTCCTGTTCCTCCTGCTTTTGTCATGCGTTTAAGAAAATATGTCCAAGATCGCAAGCTTGGCGAAGCAAAAATAAACTGGGTAAAACGCCAAATGGCTTTTCCGTTTACAGCTTCACAAGATATATTAAGCCAAGAAAAAAATCCACCTTGTTGGCTTTTGTTTGATCTAAAAAACGGCGTTAAACTTTTAAAAGAACTTGACGAAGAATTTTTTACACCGCCTCTTTTCCCCGATACTGCGATATTAGAACAGCTATTAAAAAATTCTATAGACAAAACAGCAAGTTCTCAACAAAATGAATTAGTTTCCAATATTGCAAGTTGGGAGCGTTATCCTGTTTTGACGCCTGCTTTGCGTAATACAATGTCTTATATGGATATTTTAGATGCAAAAGCCTTATTGATAGACCTAGAAGACACAAATGGTGATATTTTTGTTTATAGAAATAAAAATATCACCCTTGCCAATAATCCCGAAAATCTAGCACAACCCAAAAACATCGCTGTTTTATCTGCATGGGCTTTAGAAAAGGAAGAAAGCAAAAATTTTGAACAAATTTCATTTGAAACGTGTAAATATCCTTGTTTAAATGCCGTACAAGATTTTTCCGAACAAAGACTCTTGGAAAATATTGGGGCTAAACTGGGAAATGAACAAGCAAAACCGATTAAAACCGCACAAAAAAAGTTTAAAAAGCTGATGCAAAAATTAGACTTTGAGGAAGAGCGACTTTTAAATATGTTTGCTGAAAAAGAAAAAGCTCTTTTAATAAAAGCCGAACTTTATCGTTTCAATAAAGAAGAAAAATTGCCCCAAATAACTGTACAATCTTTGGATAATCAAAAAAATATTATTGTTGAACTCAATCCTAAACTTACTCTTTTAGAAAATATGGAAGCCTTTTTCAAACAAGCTGATCGAGGTGAAAGAGGTTTACGTTATCTTATTCAAAGAAAAGAATTGGTCAAAAAAGAGTTTGAACAGTCTTTAAAAGAACTCGAAAACGTCAGCAGTCAAACAAAATATGTACAAGAAACACCTGAAGAATCAAATGATTCACTGCAAAATTCACAACCCAAAACCACAGAAAATAAACTATATTCTACGTTCATCAGCTCAGACGGCTATGTCCTGCTTTTAGGGAAAAGTGCAAAAGGCAATCACGAATTAATGCGTATCGCTTTAGCCCACGATTATTGGCTTCATAGTGAAATAGGACAAAGTGCTCACCTTATCTTAAGACGTAAACATGGGGGCGATATTGTGCCTCAGAAAAGTTTGGAAGAAGCCGGGGTTTTAGTTGGTCTAAAAAGTTGGCAAAACACAGATTCTAAAGCAAATATAATTTGTGCATTGGCAAAAGATATTAAACCAATGAAAAAAGCTACTCCAGGAACAGCCAGAATAAACAAAGTTTTTAAAAGTTTTAGCGTAACCTTAGATAACAGCCTACCGCAACGCTTAAAACAATTATAACTTTCTTTACGCAAAAAAACACGCCTTAAAATAAGGTATCGTCTTTGTCTATTCTCTCAAAAGAACCTAATATATTTGTATTAAAAGGAATAGTTTGAGTTGATTGAGGCGTAAATATTTCTA
>NZ_FRDI01000005.1:0-51324 GCF_900143255.1 Desulfovibrio litoralis DSM 11393 | reverse complement strand
TGAGCATCAAAAACAGGCATACACTCAGGGTAAAACTCTCTGTATTCATAAATCACTCGTCTTTTGCGATTTGGAATACTAAATATATATTTTTTTGCCAACCATTTTGCCGGAACTTCTTTTCCATGCGTAATCCATACGGCACTAAACCAATCTTTTTCGCTTAAAACCGTATTTATCCGCTCTACTGACCAACCTTGAGACCGCTTTTGCGTATTTAATCTAAGGTCTGTGTTCTCTGGTCTTGAAGCAATGGCAAAACGCATACGTTCAAAAGCCGAAAACGCACCGTGTATAATATGAAAGTGTTTAAAAACCAACTCTTTGTCGTTTACATGAGGTATTGCGGTTGTCTTTGGGCTTTCATTCGTTGTTGTTGCAAGAGCTTTTTGTTTAGCGACAGTTTGTGCCGACACTTTACTTGGTGTTGTTTCAGGCTCGCTTAGAGTTACTGAATTTAATTTAGTGGTTTGCCCGTAAATAGAAAAACGCAAATAAAGCGAAGCCACAAACTCTGAATCGTGAATATAAACTGTTTTACGCCCGCTGTTTAATAAAAACATATTTTGCAAACGCACAGCATCAGTTGTCTGCACCGTGTTGTTGTTTGTGGGTTGATCTTTTACGCCAAGCTCAACCTGATCAACATTCTTCGCATTACACCCAACAAGCATAAGCAAAATTGCGGACAATAAAATATGTTTAAACATAAAAAGACCCTTTTTAAAAGTAATACCACACTGACAAGACAGGCTTGGAACATATCGATCGCCATCTTAAGAGCCGTCTTTGCCCTTTTTCCTCAAAAAGCCCATGTATAAAGCAATCACATTGAACGCATCTTTTATGCAGAACAATTTGGTGATTTTTATATTCTGAATACAGGATAAAGAAATCAAACAATTTCAGCAAGCAATAAATATGGAGGCAGAAATTAATTTTATCGGTTTAAAAACCATATAAAACAACAGGATAACAGTATGAAACAAACAACCCTAGAAAAAGCTAAAGCCAGAGTTAATTTATTAGAGCAACATCGCCAACCCATGAATGAGGTTTGGGGTGAGTTGGCAAAATATTTAGCTCCGGGACGTGGGGCAAAAAATTTGACCTCTCAATATGACACTCTAAAAAGCAACAGCAGTTCAAAAAATATTTTTGATGCAACGGCGATTCGAGCCGTACGCATTTTAGCCTCAGGCATGCAAAGTGGCTTAAGTAGCCCGGCTCGCCCTTGGTTTCGCCTACGCAGTTTCGCCAACGAAACTCATAACTCAGGCCCAATAAGACGTTGGCTTGATGAAGTTGAAAATCGTATATATGCCTCACTTGCCCGTTCTAATTTTTATTCTGCAATTCATAGTTTATATACGGAACTGGCGGTTTTTGGTTCTGCCAATCTTTATATGGAAGCTTGTCCTGAATATAATTTTCGTTTTGAATGTTTGAGTGCGGGGGAATACAGTTGGGGTATCGGTGAAAATGGACGTATTACAAGCGTCGCAAGACACATAAAAGTTCCACTTTCTGTTTTGGCTTCTCGCTTTGGAGTCTCTCGCCTTTCAAGCAACGCCCAAAAACTACTTTCTAAAGATGCAAGCCAAAGCATAGAACTTGTTCACTTAGTAGAACCAAGACATCAACGCAAACCAAACTTTATCGATCACGCAAACTTGCCCTATGCGTCTATTCTGTTTGAGGTTGATAACAGTGCCACTGAACTCTTGCATGAGGGAGGTTTTTCCGAGTTTCCACATTTATGTGCAAGGTGGGAAGTTATAAGCGGAGAAATTTATGGACGCTCACCGGGTCTTGATACCTTGCCGGATATTCGCATGTTGCAAGAAATGAATAAAAGCCAACTATTGGCGGTTCATAAAATGGTTAATCCGCCCATGCGTGTTCCACTGGGTTTTAAACAGCGTTTATCTTTAATTCCGGGAGCGGTTAATTTTGTAACCCCCGGACAAAGTGATGCTATCGCTCCTTTGTATCAAATTCACCCTAATTTAAACGCCCTTTCAAGTAAAATAGAAGACGTACGCCAATCAATCAAAGAAGGGTTATTTAACGATTTATTCCTGATGTTTGCTGGTGGAAAGCTCAATAATCTTACTGCGACTGAAGTTTTGGAACGTAGCAACGAAAAATTGCTTTTACTCGGACCTGTGGTGGAAAGGCATCAAAGCGAAATTTTATCGCCATTAATTACGCGGGCGTTTGGAATTTTACAAAGATCCGGAGCTTTACCGGAAATGCCAAAAGAACTGATTGATGTTCCGTTAAAGATTGAATTTGTTTCAAGCCTGGCTCAAGCCCAAAAAATTGGAACAGCCAACAGTATTCGGCGTTTAACCGCTGATGTGGCGAGCCTTGCCGGTCTTTCGCCTACTGTTTTGGAAAAGCTTAATTTTGAACAAGCTATTGACGAATTGGCAAATCTCGCCGGAGTTCCTGCAAGCATGGTCAATTCAAATGACGAATTAAAAAATATTCGCCAAAAACAACAAGAACAAAGCACCAAAGCTATTTTTGAAAAAGAACTCTCAGGTTTATTCAACAAAAAACTCACCCCATTTTTAGATAAAGTTTTAGATAATATGTTTAAAGAAATGAATAATTCAACAAATTCCGAATCTCAAAACAAAGACAAAGATAAAACCAGAGAAGTAAAATGAAACTAATAAAAAATACACTCAACATAAAAGAAAAAACAGACAAAGATAACAGAGACTTAACTCAAGAAAACCATAAAACAAGCCATGATACCTTAGATGCAAAGTTAAAGTCTTTACTGGACGAAGCACAAAATTGGAATCCTGCCAAACTTATGCCCACAAAAGGAACAACTCAAAACACGGGAATCTCTTCTTTGTTTTGGTCAAACCCCGAAGACGCAACAGAAAACAGTAAAACTCAACTGGAATTAATAAGATATTTAGAAGATTTACGCCTCGTTTTAAATATGCCAAACGGAGCGGGTGAAAGAGTTTTAAAGCGTTGGCTTGCTACGGCGTGGAACGGTTATCCGCTCAGTTTAACTCAACATACTTGCCCACAAAATTACACGGAAACAAATTCACAACTCGGGTTATTAAACTATTGTCTTGAACGTCGTGCTGAAATCAGTTTAGCAAACCCATTGGCTTTAGTGCGTTTAAACCTTTTAGAATCAAAAGAACTCAGTCAAGAATTTATGCGTTCTGAATAAAGAGATGAAAGCTAAAAAGTATTATTACTAAAAACATATTCATTAATTAATCATTAAAATACAGCTAAATACCTTTTTATTAAACCTCAAGCCCAAGCCCAACGTTAAAGCACTGCTTTAACATTAAGCACAAAATAAACTGCTTTAAAGTTAACTTTATAAGCAGGTCTAAGCATTCGCCCATAAACAATTGGTTAAGTATTAAAAATTAACCGGTTATACACTTAAAGGAGTTAAAAGAATGGAACAAAAACCATTAACGCAACAAACAGCTCAATCAACAGGCAGTATAGTTCCGCCCGTTGTTTTGACGAAAAATCAAGAGCCAAAAGCTCAAACCTCACAAGATGAAAGCCATACAAGCATGCTTTCATCAACTTTGATGCAAAATATTACAGACAACGAAGCACAACAAGAGGCAAAACGCAAACGTGATGAATATCAACTGCGTTTTAATAATGCTGACTGTTTAAATCAGGTGGATAAGGGAATTTTAGAAAGATATTGCGAGTTTTGTTTTAACAATGGTCTTTCCCCTGAGTTGGCTCAACAGGCTATTGATTTTTATTTAGCCGAACAAAAACTAGCCAATCGTGAGGGTGCTGATCACTGTGAAGCTATTTTACGTCAACTTTGGCAAGGCAATTTTCAAAGGCGTTTAAATCTTGCCAGGCATGCCGCTCATGTCATGGATAAACGCTTAGGCGGAAGACTTGCCGCTCTTTTAGCTGCCGGTCTTGGGAATAACCCCGTGTTTGCAGAACTTATGGCTTTAGTCGGCGAATCATTGTCTGAAGACAGTTTAGGATTAAATAACACAGGTTCAGATTTATTTCGCCCTATGTCAACAGAAGAGTTTTTACGCACAGAAGTATTTAATAATACAAATAAATAATCAACATTTAAAGTAACACTTTAACAAAAAAGAGGACATTTTCATGGGAGAAACTTTAAAAAATTTAGCGACCCGTTTTGCTCGCAAACAACCACAACAAGTAGATCAATTAACCGAAGAAGCCCCTATTTTGGGTGTTATTCCTTTTGAACCCGCAAGTCATGATCTTTGGAATATGTATGAAGATGTGGAAGATATTACGGGTGCTGGCTGGGTAGAAATGAACGCCCCTTTACCCGAACTTGAACTTTCCAGCACGTTGAAAAAGGTTGATTTAGCTATTTTAGGCGGAGAAATCGAATGTCCCGAAGATACTGCAAATTTATTTGGCGGAAAAGAAGCTTATTTTTCAAAAAAACTGCCAAAAATTATTCGCAAATCTGGCATGAGTGCGGAACAACGTATTATTTATGATAATTTCCGTGCTTTTGCCGTGCAAAACAAAAAAGCTTTTTCTGCCGGCGGTACAGGTCTTGGAAACTCTATATTGGCAGTACGCTTTGTTTCCGGTGAAACTTGCGGGCTATATGGTCCACAATGTTTTAATCAAGGAACTTTGTTAAATACCCAATCTTTAAATGGCGGAGATTTATATAAAAGTACGAATCCTGCCAGAAACGGTGTTTTGGTCTACGGCTTACGTTTAAAGTCTTATTTGGGCATACAAATTGGCAATAAAAATTCTGTTTCCGCTTTGGTAAACATAACTGCAAGCAGTATCCCAACCGCTACCATGATTGACGATATGTTAGCCGAAGTTAGAGCCACCCCGGGGTCAACTTATTTGTTTATGCATGAAAAAACAAGAAATATGCTCTGCAAATATAAAGCAGATTCCTTGCATATCAGCTCAGGAAGCAAAGATGTTGATCGTATGATTACACATTGGAACGGCATTGAAATCGTTACTTCTTACAACTTTTTGGATAATGCGGAAAAAGCCGTTACTCTATAAAACAAGATAACCATCTTAATTTTAATAAAAAACAAACCTTAAAGTAAAATATTAAAAGGAAAAAATATGTACGGACACACTTTACGAGTACATGATGAATATTTAGCAAAAAATCAAGCCGTTCCTAAAAACACAGAAAGCGTCGGAAATCAAGGTGTAAGTAAAAATGCGTCTGCCCTTGGCTCTGCCGAAATAATGATGAGTGCGGCTCAAAACGTTGTTTTAAACGCCAATAAAAGTATTTCAATACGCGTGGAAGACAGTGCTGATGGAATTAGTTTTACCGCATTACCAGTCAGCTTTAAACGCACTATGGGGGCAAGCAGCAGAACATGGAATATTGGTGAAGAAATAGCCAGACTTCCTATCCCCAGTGATGCACGCACTTATATTAAGGTTTTTATCAGCACAGATGACACAGCCGCAACCGGAAATGTTGACATTGCCTTTAACTATCTACCTTAATTTTAATACTATTATATAAAATAAGGTTAAGATTAAAGTTAATATTTAATAACGCTGAACTAAAAAACTAAAGTTATAAGCAGGTGAATAAACGCACCTGCTTATAACCAAAAGGTATCTTAATTATGTCTACCACACAAGAAACTTTACCCGCACTCGGATATGAAGCAGGAGTTGTTGAACTTTGCAATAAAGCCCTACGCTATCTTGGAGCCGGAGAAATCTCAGACTTAAAACAAGATTTGAGAGAAGCCGAACTTTGTTCCACTCATTATTTCGGAACAAAAAGCGAGTTACTTGAACTCTATCCTTGGTCTTTTGCCACAAAAATTCAAAATTTAGCTCTAATAGCCGAAAACAAAGATGCTCTTGATGAACGTCCCGAGAGCCTGAAATATGCCTATCAGCTCCCTGCTGATTGTTTAAAAATTAGATATGTCTTTGGAAATCCACTATATTTAATTTCAGGACGTTATTTATATAGTGATACACAGCCCTTAAAAATTGTATTTACAGCTAATATTGATAATACGACGTTGTTTTCAGCCCTGTTTACTGAAGCTCTCGCCAGGCGTTTAGCCGCCGCCTTGGCTGTTCCTTTAGTCAATAACTCACGCTTGGAGCAAATGATGCAACAGCGTTTTTTTGAATCGTTTGAACAAGCCAAGCTTGCCGATGCAATGGAAGACGGTTGCAAATTTGGGTTTGAACATAGCTTCGGAACCGCCTCAGACAACGCAGGCAACAACCAAGACCATCTTGATACATGGATTCATGCGAGGTCTTAAATGAGTAAATTTACTGTTTCTCAGACTAGCTTTAATGCCGGAGAACTTTCTCCTTATATGAGTGCCAGACTCGATCAAGCCAGACGCAGCTCAGGTTGTAAAAGCCTGAAAAACATGCTGATTACGCCTCATGGAGCTGTTTTTAGACGTTCGGGTTTTCGTTTTATGGGCGAAGCCCTTGATCATAACCCTATAGAAAAAAATTCAAACAATAATACACTTTCAAGTATTTATAACATAAAAGTTAGACTGATTCCTTTCGTTTTTAACGAAGACCAAGCCTATTTGTTAGAATTTAGTGCGGGAAAATTGCGTATTTGGCATAAAGATGCTTTATTAAAAAATCCGACAACAAACCAAGAAATTGTAATAACAACCCCGTTCACCGACAGTGTTTTACCATATTTACGTTGCTGTCAATCCGGAAATACGATGTATTTGGTTAACCCTAAAGTCGCCCCTCAAAAACTTTTAAGGCTCTCAGAGACTGATTGGCAACTATCAGGCATGACTTTTTCCGGTACAATTCCTATTCCGCAAAACGTAAAAATAGTTAAAGTTGGCTCCGGTAGCGTAAAGCATGCTTATGTTGTAACAGCCGTCAATATATATGGTGAGGAAAGTTTACCTTCTGTTGAAATTTCAGGATTATGTGCCTCCCCTTTAACAGCTACAGCCTATATGACCTTAACGTGGAACACAGTTGCGGAAGCTACAACTTATAATGTCTATAAACAAGGCGGAGGAGCTGGCGTTTATGGTTTAATCTCGTCGGGAATTGTTGGATTGTCTTTTTCTGATAAAGGGCAAAGTGTTAATTTTAACAGTAAACCACCTAGGTCAAGTATTTTATTTAACGCCCCTGATTCTTATCCCTCTTGTGTTCAGTTTTATCAACAACGCTTGTGCTTTGCCGCCAGCAATAAAGAGCCACAAACTATTTGGATGAGTAAAGCCGGAACAGCCGAAAACTTTAATATCTCAAACCCGCTTCGAGATGATGATGCAATTACCCTTACCTTAGCATCAGAAAAGGCAAATGCGATTCGCTGGCTTATGTCCGGGAAAAGATTGTTAGTCGGAACAGTTGATAGCGAATGGGCTGTTTCCGGACGCGGAGGAACGCCTATTTCTCCGATGTCGTGTGAAGCAGAACGCCAAAGTGCAAGAGGTTCATCAGAGCTTCAACCACAAACGGTTGGAGACTCTGTTCTCTTTGTACAAAGAGGTGGCAATCTCGTACGTGAGTTAAGATATAACTTGGAAATAGACGGTTATGCCGGAGCCGATATAACTATTTTGGCAGAACATTTATTTCGCAATCGAGTAATCACGGATTGGGCATTTCAACAACACCCCTATTCCGTTGTCTGGTGTATCTTAGACGATGGTTCGCTAGTCGGTTTGACTATTATCAGCGAACATCAAATCGCAGGTTGGCACACACACACAAGCCAAGGACGCTTTGAAGGTCTTTGTACTATTCCGGGAGTTAACGGAGATGAGCTGTGGGTTGTAATTATGCGAGAAATTAAAGATAAAACAACGGGAAACACAATACAACGCAGGTATATAGAAAAACTTGAAACCCCTTTTAATTCTAATCATAGCCAAACAGGCTTTTTTGTAGATAGCGGAATTACCTATTTGGGAGAAGCAACAGACAGCGTAAACGGATTAGAACATTTAGAAGGCTTAGAAGTCTCAATTTTGGCCGACGGTTGGGTTCACCCAAATGTAACAGTAACACAAGGTAAAGTAAGCTTAAAACACAAAGCTCAAAAAATTCATATAGGTTTAGGTTATAAAAGCGATTTGCAACTTATGCCGATAGAAGCCTCAAATTCTTCCGGAATTTGTTTAAATACACCAAAGCGAGCCGTTAAAGCCTTTGTAAGAATCTTGGATTCAGCAGGTTTTTTAATTGGAACCAATGAAGAAACTTTAAAAGAAATACAGCTCAGAAAAGTACAAAATCGCTTGGGAGTTACTCTTCCCTTATTTTCCGGCGATTGTTCCGCATATTTAAAATCTTCAGTCAACAACACAAGCAGTTTGTTGTTAAGACAGGAAGAACCTTTACCTTTTACTGTTTTGGCAACGTCGTTAGAAATAGAACTTGGTGTTGATACTTAATTTAACCATAACCACAAAAGATATGAACATACTCAATAAGATTTTGGATATAAATAACAAACTCAGCAAAAACGATACAAAGATCAGGTTTGCAGATAAAAATGACTTAAAAGAACTATTAAAAGAAGGGTTACGCCCCGAAGACAAAGATGAATTTAATATTATCGAAGAAAAATTTGGAAACAACTTAAATGCAGAAGATTCTTTAGTTCAAGTCTTTAATTCGAGCGAAACAGTATTTACTTATTGTTCCCCTAAAAAAATCTTTGCTCTTTTCGGAGTAAAACAAACAAATCAACAGATTACAGAACAAATATCTTCGGTAATCAACTTAAAAAACAATAAAACAGCAAGTCCGTGGCTTGTTGGAACAAAAGACTTCAGCAGAAAGAAACAAGATATTTTATATCTTGGACCCAAAATAATTGAGCTTTTTTTAAACGAGTTTGAAATATTGTTTAACCTTACTGCCTTTAATATTGATAATATTTCTGAAACACAAAAGTTGTTTATAAAAAACAGATTACTTTGGTTGGAAAAATGTGGCTTTGTTATTGGAAAAGCGTTTACGGAACGCTCAGCTCGCAACAACAAAAAATATATTTTTTACCCATTTATAACCATTAAAAAGGAGTTTAAAAAATGTGTACAGAACTAATGAATATTCCTTTTGGAATTTTACAAGGCTATGGAAATATTAAACAACATCAAATTCAAGACAGGCGTACAAAAGAGCTAAGATCGCTAGAGCTTGAACGTGAACTTTCTCAAGAAAGAGATCAACTTAAACAAATAACAGATAAAGCCACCGAAACGGAATATGAAGCCTCAAAACAAAAAGAAAATCTAAAACGAAACGCCAGTCGTCAAGAAGGTGCGGCTCGTTCCCTGCTCTCTGCTTCCGGTGTTGTGATGAATACGGGTTCAGCCAAAGATCTTTTGGCTGATAACGAAAATGAATTAACCAGAACTCTAGCAGATTTGGATTATGAAAATCAAAAAAAACAAAAAGAATATCAATATCAAGCCAATAAAGTTAGGGAACAAAGTAACTATTTCAAACAACGCTTTGATATAACAGCTCCAACAAGCACAGAACAAAACCTAAGCTTTATAAATACCTTGGCAACAAGTGCCAATTCGTTTTCAAAATCAATCGGTGGAATAAACAGCCTGCTTTAAATTGATTACAAGCTTAAATAAAAAGATAACGAGAACAAAGCCACATTATAAAAAGGTAAAGTATTATGACTATAAATGCTAATGAACAAATATTAAGCGAATATACAGGTAACGGAACGCAAAAAAAATTTCCCATACCTTTCAGTTATATCAACACAACCGACCTTAAAGTTTCAAAAATTGACGCTCAAGGTAAAAACACACTGCTAAGTTTTGGACTTGATTACAGCGTTTATCCCGAAAAAGGTTTAAATGGCGGAGAACTTACAACTGCTCTTGCACCAAGCTTAAACACAACGCTTAAAATTGAACTTGATCCGATTATAGAACAAGAAATGGATTTAAAGAATAACGGAATTTTAGATGCCGAAGCCTTGGAAACCGCTTTGGATAAATTAACTCTTATTTGTAAAACTTTAAAAGCTAAGTTAAGTAATTTATAAAGATAATGTTGTGATCATTTTAAAATAAAAAAACAAAAGCCCTCTCTTGCAAATAAGAAAGGGCTTTTATATTATTATAAAACACTCTTTAAAACAAAAAAAACAGCCAAACTATTAAGTCTGGCTGTTTACTTTTTTCTTGAAATGGTCGGGGCGACATGATTCGAACATGCGACCCCCTGCTCCCAAGGCAGGTGCGCTACCAAGCTGCGCTACACCCCGATCAAGAAATTTGTTTTTAATCAAAATTAAAATAATATGCAAGCAAAAAAATCACTTTTTTTTATATTTTGTCTAAACTTATACATAACACATTGTTTTTAAATAATAATATTTTTTCGGTCATATTTTTGATAATTGTTTATATCGACAGTAATAATAAGACAAACTACTTTAAACTATTGCTGTTTTCGTAACCACCCAATCACCCTATTGTTATCTATAATCCATTGTTGACAATAAATTTATACTCGAGTCTTTTCCATAAAGATAATTTTTTTTTTACAAAATGAGTTAAGAACTTAGCTATAATAAAAAAACGGGTAAAACCTTTTTAAAATTTTACCCGTTTTTGTTATAAGCTCATTTGCTATAAGCTTTCCTGACTATTATTCCGGTTCACCGTGCCAGAGGTCAGTATTGTTAAGTCCAATGTTTTTAGCCAGAAAAACAGGGTTCTTTCCTTCTTTTTTCTGTTTTTGATAATCTTGTAAAACCTTATAAGCCGTACTGCTTAAACATAAAATTGTAATAATATTGATAATTGTCATTATCCCCATAAGTACGTCTGCTAAATTCCAAGCTAAATCATAACTCGCCAAAGACCCTAAGAATACGGTTAAAACAGCGGTACTGCGAAAAATTACAAGCGAAGTTTGTTTTTTCTGAATAAAAAACATATTTGATTCAGTATAATAATAGTTTCCTATAATTGAGCTGAATGCAAAAAAGAATACAGAAATAGTAACAACCAAAATACCAATGTCGCCAAATTGAGAATATAAAGCTTTCTGCACTAAAGGCATTGCTTTTAAACCTGCGGTTTCCACGCCTGATAACAAAATAATAAATGCTGACGTGCTACAAATAATGATTGTATCAATAAAAACAGAAAGCATCTGAACAAGCCCCTGTTTTACGGGGTGAGAAACGTGAGCCGCCGCCGCCGCATTAGGTGCACTTCCCATTCCTGCTTCGTTTGAAAACAAGCCGCGCTTAATACCATACATAATAGCAGAACCACTAAATCCACCAAAGATAGCTTCAAAATCAAAAGCCTGAGAAAAAATCATCTGCAAGACGCTTGGAAATTCACTTATATTTTTTACAAAAACAACCAAACCAAGGCTTAAGTAAATAAAAGCCATTAAAGGAACTATTACGGAAGTTAAAAAAGCAATCTTCTTTTGACCGCCAAAAATAACATACGCAGTTAGAGCCGCTAAAATAGCACCAAGTCCGGCATGCGTATTTTGATCTTCACCAAAATAATATGATAAAGCCGAAACAATGGTGTTCGCTTGTAAGGTGTTAAAGCCATAAGCAAAACACGCAATAAGACAAACAGAAAATAATACGCCGAGCCAACGCATTCCTAAAGCTTTTTCAATATAATAAGCAGGACCACCACGAAAACCATTTCCATCAGGCACTTTATAAACCTGTGCCAAAGTACTTTCAACAAAAGCCGAAGCCGATCCGATTATGGCAATAAGCCACATCCAGAAAACAGCACCCGCCCCGCCCAAAGCAATCGCTGTGGCAACTCCGGCGATATTACCTATTCCAACACGAGAAGCCGTTGAAATCATTAACGCCTGAAAAGAGGAAACCGCATGTTCGTTAGTATTTTTTTCTTTAACAAGGCGTATTGCTTCTCCCAAATACCTCAACTGGACAAAACCACACAGCACAGAAAAATAAAGCCCCGCAGCTATCAATAAGGCAATTAATATATAGCTGTAAAAATAAGTATTTATAACATCTAGCCATTGATTCACATAATTACTGACTTCGACAAACAACTCCACAAGCTCCCCTCTCTTTTTTTATTGTTACAAAAAATAAGCGCCACAACCAAGCAACCGAAATAAAATACAATAAATTAATAAAAAAGTAAAATTAAACCCAACCCGATTAAAGAACAACAAATAAAAATTATAGACAACATTGATAAGCATTCCAGACGTTTATAAAATAAGCATAGTATAAATTATATTTAAGCTAAAAAAAACTATAAAAATGTTCTATAGACCGTTTATTTAAAAAAAATAAAAAACTTTCACCCAAAACACACTAATAATATTGACACCTTTAAAAAATATGTTAAATAAATAGTAACCATAACTACTAGGGACAGTTATGATTAGATTTAAAAAAAATCAACAATTATAGAATGATAGGAGAGAATCATGGCTACTACACAATTACGCAATCCAAAGGGACAAATCGTAAGTATTTCCGTTATACCAAATATGGAGTTGGCGTTCGGTTTTGAAACAGGAACAGCTCTTTATTCACACGAAGATAATAATCTTGTTATCAGCTTCGCTGATGGCGGACAAATCATATTGGAAAATTTTTACGTTCAACCAGCAGACGCTATGCCTAAATTCGTTGTCGAAGAAGGCACAGATATGCCGGCAGAACAATTTTTAGCTCAATTTAACGACGAAACTTTATTGCCTGCCGCCGGTCCTACTGCAAATGCACAGCCCGCAACAGGAGCTGACGGAAGTGGTCTTAACGCATATCTTGACAATGCCGGCAATTTAATAGATGGCGTTGATCGTTTAAACGGTCTTGGTAATGACCAATGGTCAAGAAATACAGAAGTCAGTGAAAGCACAATAGCTAATGTTAGTTATGACGATAGTGGTTCTGAACCAACTGGACCTGAACAAACTCCTTATGATGCTCGTGCTGTTATGTATACTCAAGACACCACAACTCCGGCAGGAATTTCATTTTTTGGAATAAAAGTAAACAGTCCTCAAGATATTGAGTGGAAAGACCCTGCTTTTAAAAATTATTTTGATATAAATATAGATGCCAACGGTTTGCTTACACTTACCTTAAATCAAGCAGGTCTTGATTATGTAGCGGCAAACGGCACAGAAAATATTTATGGTTACATTACTCTTAAAAACGACAAGGGTTCTTTTAACGTACAAGTTATTTTAAATCAAAACGATGACATTTCTTCAAAAGATCTTAACGCAGAAGATCCTTCCAAGAACGGTGGTTACTCTCTTGATAAAGGTGGTCTAAAACACGGCGAATGGCACCAAGGTCAAGAGTTTAAAAACGGCACTTTAGAATCAAGCGATAAAGATGACTATATCCGCTTTAATAATACTGTTTCTGGTAGCACAATCAATGCCGGTTCAGGTAAAGATTCTGTATATCTTGGTGGACTTGATGGGAAAAATACCGTTATAGCCGATGACGGACAAGTTACTGTAGAAAAAAATCTTACCACAGGTACAGCTTATGCCATTAAGACAGTTGGAGAAGAAAATAGTGTTTCTGCCAATAAAGCTAACGTAGATATTAAAGCCGGTGGTGATGCAGGATATGGTATGTATGCCAATGCTGGAAGTAACACCGTTAACACAGGACAAGGCGATATTGCTCTTACTGTAAGTTCAAAAGACTATAGTGTGGGCATGGAAGCTTCTAATGGTGGGGCAAACACTCTCCAAGCTAACAACGGCAATGTAAAGATTGATATAGACAGTCTCAATGGTACTGGCAGGGGTATTAACTCTGATACCAACGCTGATAGCCGAAACACTATTACTGCTAAAAATATTGATATTGACGTTGACGCTGAAAAGTATGCTTATGGCGTAACAGGACAAGCTACACTTAAGGCAGATGGAGATATCACCATTGATGCCAATGCTAACCAATTAGGTGCCGGTGGCGTAAATAACACAGGTGACAGCTTTATTGATGCCGGTGGCAAGATTGTTATTAACGCTAAAAATCAAGACGCACAAACTCAATTTATGAGTAATAATTCTTCCACATATGGTGTTTCTAGTGTCAACGGTACATTAGATATAAAATCAGGCTCAACAATAGATATTACGGCTAGCACCACAGGCGACGGTTCTGCGGCTAGTGGTATTATCCAAAATTATGGTGGTTCAACAACCATAAATGCCAAAGACGATATTACTATAAGTGCTACAAAAACCAGTGCTAACGTTAATGAAACAAAGGCTGCGGCAAGCGGTATATATACATATGGAAATTCAAATAAAAACTCTATTTCTATAACCAGCGAAACAGGCAATATAACTATTAATGCAAACGACAATGCTAAATTTACCACAGGTCTCGGCGGTAGTGGTAGAAACAGCGGTGCTAACGGCATTAATATGGTTATGGGGAATGTTGATGTAAACCTAAACGCAAAAGAAACTGCTTATATTAATGTAAACCAAGAAACAGCTACTCCCGGTTCTTATGCTTGGGGTGTTAATAACCAAAGTATAGGAGACTTTAATCTTAACGCAAAACAAGCAGATATTAATATTAAGGCTGAGTTGGGTGCAAAAGGCTTATTTGTTCAAAAAGAGGCGGCTACAAACACAGTTACGGCTGAAACAGTCAATATGAATATCAACGTCAATAACGGTACTGCTACCGCTATGGACTCTTATGTCTCCGGATCTAGCGAACTAGCCGGTAAAAATATAATAAATGCACGCAAGGATGATGGCACAGGTAAAGTTGATATTCAGTTAAACTCCAATAATGGTGAAGTTTCTGGTATGAACGCTGCTCGTAGTGGTCAAAATATCATTGACACTGATAACGTAATCCTAAATATGACTGGTAACACCGCTACTGGCTTGGGTGCGAGTGGTCTTGGTGCTAGCAATACTATCAAGGGTAATGATATTAGCATTAACACAACAGGTAAAACAGGTGTAGCAACCGGTATTGGAGCCTCAAGCGGTGGCATTAACACCATAACTGGTGATACTGGTACTACTGACAAGCTTATTATTAGCACTACTAGCGGCACTGGTGGTAACGCTACTGGTATGTGGGCTTCAGGTGCAAGTACAGGCACAAACCCAACCGCCTCTCGTAACACCATTAACGGAATTGAAAATGTTACAATCGAGGCTTCGGGTGGCAAAAGTGCTTATGGTATTAATGCGACAGAAGGTGGCGTAAACGAAATTCTTAACGCTAATGATGTTAAAATAAATGCAAAAGGCGGTACGAGTAATGCTTATGGTGTTAACTCAACCATCAGTGGTCAAAACATCATTGAATCAACAGGGAATGTAGATATATCTGCCAACCATACCCGTACTTTTGTCAATAGTTATGGCATGTATGCTCAAGATGCAGACAGTAAGAACAGTGTTAATGCAGATGGAAATGTTAAAATTAACGCAACAAGCACAGGTGGTAACGCCTTTGGTCTTTTCTCAACAGTTGGTGGTACAAACACAGTTACAGCTGATGGGAATGTAGATATTCATGCTAAAGCGAAAGAAACTGGCTCTGGCGTTCACGTAGTAGGTAAGGATAGCAAGGTCATTATAGATGCTGGCGGAGATGTTAAAATTAGCGGTAGTGCTAATTCTATCTCTTATGCTCGAGGCATTGCGGCAGAGAATAAGGGAGATATTTCCATCAGCGGTAAAAATGTAACCATTGAGGCTACAAACACTGGTACTGGTTATGCCATATCTGTTGGAGCAATCGGCGGAACAACGGATATCAATGCAGATGAGAAACTTATTATTAATGCCACCAGTACAAAAGGCACTAGTTTTGGAGTACAGGCTAAAGACAGTGGTCAAAATACCATAACCGCTACTGATGTAGAAATTAACGTTAAAGGTAGAGAAGAAAGCTCTGGTTTGTCTGCTTCTTATGGTACAAACATAATTGACAGCGAAAAGGTTAAGATTAATGTTGATCAAACTGCAACAGGTAATAAAGTCAATACTTCTATAATCTCTGGAATGGATATTTCGAGCAATTATCTTAACCCTGACTACAAAAACGAAATCAAGGCTAAAGATATTGAGATAAAAGTTAATAGCCATGACTATAATTATGCTGCTGTTGGTATGAATAATACGGGTGGTAAAAACGTTATTACCGGTACAGGTGAGACAGATAAACTTCTTCTTGAAGTAACCGGAAATTCTTCTACAGGTATGAGCCCTTCTGTTGGTATGAAGGCATCAGGTAAAGCAGCTATTAACACCATTGATGGCGTTGAAGATATTACTATTGATGTTAAAGACAAGAGTAAAGGTGGAGCTGCCGGTTTATACGCCAACACAACAGGTACAAACCAAATTCTTAACGCTGAAAAAGTTAATATTATGGTTGAGGCACAAGAAGGACATACTCGTGGTCTTCATAGCGTTATCAGCGGTAGTAGCAATATTGTTGCGGGTACTGATCAAGATACGGATAGACTTGACATTAACGTTAAGTTGCAAGCTGCAGGCTCTGCTTATGGTGTAGAAGCACAAGGTGGTACAAACACTATTCGTGATATTGAAACTGTTAACATTGATGTTGAGAGATCCCATACTGAAAACAACTTTATCGCTTCTGGTCTATATGCTTGGTCAAAAGGTAAAAATGAAATTATCAATGCTAAAAATGTTAATATTGATGTAGACACTAACGGTTTTGCGTATGGTCTATACGCTTCTGAGAGCGATAACACTATCAGTAACGTAGAAAATATAAATATTAATACTACTAGCGGAAAAAATACGGCAACTGGCATGCATACAACAGCCGGTGGCAAAAACACTATTACAGGTAGTGCTAAAGATACTGATAAGATTGCAATTATCACTGAAGGTAATAGTACAGGTACAAACGTTGTTTCTGGTATGTATGCAACTAATACAGGTTCTACATTAATGTCATCTACTAACACCATTAGTGGTATTGAAGATGTAAAAATAAAAACAACCAACAATAATACCGGTGATACTTATGGTATTTACTCTTCTGCCGGTGGTAAAAACACTATTGAAGACGCCGTCCTTACAGATGTCAAAGCATATGGCAAGGGTACAACTAGGGGCGTTCATTCTGATAATAAGGGTAAAACTGAAATTATTTCCGATAATATTAACGTATTAGCTCAAAATACAGGAGCAGGCTTAGCTGTAGGTGTTTCTGCAAAAGATGCTCAAACTATCTTAACGGCTACTGGTGGAACTATCAATGTAGAAGCCAATGCTAATTCTAATGCTAATATTGCTTACGGTTTGGCAACAAATACTGATGGTCAAAACATCTTGACTGCCAAAGACGTTAACATAGATGCTACCAACACAAATGGTGGTGCTTATGGTCTAAGCGGATCAGGAACTAATGGAATCAATACTATTAACGCTACAGGTAATGTAGATATTGACGCTAAAGGTACAGGCGTAACTTATGGAGCGTCAGCTTATAGTAATGGCGGTAAAAACGTAATTACAGCTGATAGCGTTAATATTTCTGCGGAAAGCAGTAGTAATAACGCTTATGGTTTGCATGCTGTCTATGGCACAAACACCATTCAAGCACATGAAAACGCTACTACAGGTATAGAAGTTCGCATTACCGTTACTGCCGGAGCAGGGAAAGAAGCTCTAGCGATGTATGCAGGTGGAACTGCTGCTATCAACAAAATCACTGGTACAGAACATAGTGACTATGTGAATATCAAAGGTAACATTTACGCTGAAAACGGAGGTAAAAATATCATTAGCACTGGTGCTGGTGATGATACTGTTGTACTTGATGGTAAAGTATATTCTTCTGGTACGGGTTCTCCTACTGGCTTAACACTAGAAATGGGTGATGGGTACGACATTCTAACCCTTAAGGCAACAAGCTTCAACGACTTTGAAACTAAGTTCAGTGCATGGTTATTACAAATGGCGGCTAATCCTAAGTTTGGTGTTGAATCTATCGAAGTTACCAACTGGAGCAACTGGTCCCAGGCAGATCAAGCAAGCTTATTGGACTTCTTCAGTAGCAACTCTCAATTTGCAGGCATTGATGTTCCGAAGACCGTAACTGATGATTTTGTTGCAGGAACCGTTGACCACACTAACCCTACATTTATTGACAGACAATCAAGCTTTGATGGAATTAAAGACGGAGCTGATAGCGTTCATAACTTTAACTCTGATAAGAACGATACAATTCGTGTAGACGGAGATGTTAGCCATACAGATTTAACCTTTGCAGACGCAGGGCACGACAGCTTAAATATAAGCGGTGCGTTACATGATTCATCAGTAAACACTGACGTTTCCTACAACGGCACTCTTAATCTTGAAGCCGGAAGTTTAGATAACAGCAACCTTGACTTGCTTGGTGGAATAAACAACATCAATATTCATGGTGAAATAGACAACTTCTCTTCTGTAACTCTTGGTAGCGGAAACGATACCCTTAATGTTCAAGGAGACTTCACCGGAACTATTAATATGGGTGCCGGAGATGACACTGTTATGTTACACGGAAACGCAGATGGCGGAACTGTTCATGGCGGAGACGGAAATGACACCATTATCGGTGATGCCGGAAACAACACACTTTATGGTGATGCCGGAAACGACATCTTAAACGGTGGCGACGGAAACGACGTTCTTTACGGAGGATTCGGTGCTGATACCTTTGTTTGGGAAGGTCCACACCTTGGCGGAACAGATACTATCATGGATTTTAATATCGCTGGTGGTGATAAGATTGAACTAGAACATTTGTTCTCTGACACCTCAGACCTAAGTCAACTTTTACATGATCATCGTCTTGACCTTAAGGTTAATCAAGGTAATAACTCTGCTTTAGAACTGACTATTAAGTCTTCTGGTGGTGAAACTGAACAAACTATTATTATTCACGGTTCTACACAAGACGGTTCAAGCCTTGGCGTAGCTTATGCTGATATTGGTAGCGACCAAACTGAACAGTTGGCTCTTTTACAACAAATTATTATCTTGCAAAACCAGTAAACAATAAACAATAAACTAAGCCCCGATCTGTAATGGTCGGGGCTTTACTATTTATAAAAGAATAAAAAAATGAATAACAAGTGCCTAATCATATTGCTGGTAATGCTTCTTGTTCCGATAACTAACACATTTAGTTGGACTAAAGTAAACGCTCAAATGGTTCAAGCTGATAATATACACATACAAGCCAAAATACTTTCTTATATCTCAGAACACAACGGCGAAGAATTTGATTACGCCTTTGTTTCAAAACATTTTAACCTATCAAAAAAGCAAATTTACAAAATTTTATTGAATTTAGAAAATGAGAAAAAAATTGTCGCTAAACAACATCGCCTGCGTAAACCTATACTTCTTTTCAACAATGATTACGAAAATTATTACTGGAAAGTATATATCCGTTCAGAAGCACATCCACGTTCGGAACTGGGCAATTAAACAATTTTTATTATTAATACTTTTTTACAACAGTAAAGCAAAGACCGTAAATTGAAGAAATTATAGCATTATTAAACAAGTTAACTCTTCAGAATTTGTGGTTCAATTCTCGTTTTTTGTTGCTTCTTTAATCTTACTTTTAGCAGAACGAAAGATAAGCCCCAAAAACCAAAGACCAAGTATAATAGCAACTACAACAAAAAACAAAAGAGCAAAAATAGCTGTTGTTATTACTTCATATTCAGTTCCCCCGCCGTCTCCGAGAAAAATTCCAAGTATAAAAGCTAAAAAAAGACAGGACAAGACGGCTTTACCGAATAAACCCCAACCACTCGAGTTATTAGAGTGATTGGGGTTTTCGTTTTTTTGATTATCCATTGTGGTGGTAGTTCCGGAATATTTTTTAAATAGAAAGATTAAACACCCTGCCCGAACCTGAATACATAGCAATCATTTTATCATCATTACCTTGGATCAACGAATCGCTGGGGTTACTTTTACCTGAATGTAGTCCGTCAATATTATATACGGATAGAGTTCGCCCTGAAAAATCATCAACTCTGGTGTTTAAACCTGAACGATCCATACGATCAAAAGAACGCATAAAAATGCCCTCTGACCCACTATTTTCAGCATTTAAAACAACAGTATTCAAAAAAGTATCAGATAAATTTACAATAGAAACAAAAGATAATGTATTCATGAGCTACCCCCTACCTACAACAAATCATTCGTGAATTTAAACAACTTCTGCTTTAATATAAAGTAAATTATTTTTATAAAAAGTCAAATAAAAGCTTATTAAAATAAAAGACATTGGTTTTAAATAAACAAAGTTACCGACTCAAAAGCTTTTTGGCTTAAATTATCATGAATTTCACCATGATCAAGCCCACCGGCTTTTAATTGTTCCGGCGAACCAAGATGTGCTAAACCATGGGCTAAAAGCCATAAAAAGTGTTCTCTTTCATCTTGTCCGTATAAAAAACTTTCACGCTTGACCGTATCAACAGACAAAACTAATTCTCCAATCAATTTAACATATTGCAACTTTTCTAAACTATCTTGCTCCCCGGCGGGAAACGATAAAACATTGGTTGGACCAGACAATGCAAACAAACTGTTATTATATTCTTCTATTGTGTTATCATCAACTAAGCACACATTTAAGACCCAACCATGAGCATCTTTATAACCCAAGGCGTTTAACATTACGCTTAAAATTTGTTTTAACTCTGATAAATCTAAAGGAGTAAGTAAAAGCACAGCTCTTTGGGCATTAATATTAATTTTCATAATCTGTAATCAATCAATGCAAAGTCAATCTGTCGGGTTTGTGTTGCTCCGCTTCCGTTTTGTTATCACCAAGACTTAAAGGAGCACTTGAACCGACTTGAGTTTTATTTTGAATATTATCATATTGTTTGATTGTTTTTTCCGCTGTTTTTTCTTCAGCAACTTTTTTGTTTTTATCAGGATATTCAATACGTTGATGGAAAATTCCCGTTAAAATACGTACAAAAGTTTCAGAAAGCTTATGAATATCTTTTAAAGTTAGCTCCGCCTCATCAAGTTGACCCTCTGAAAAAAGATTTTTTACTATCGTATTTATATGATTGGTAATTCTACTTGGTGTCGGATCAGAAAGCGTCCTACTCGAAGCTTCTACGACATCAGCCAACATAACAATAGCCGCTTCTCTGGTTTGTGGTCTTGGTCCGGGATAACGATAATCGCTTTCTCTGGGGTTTTCACCCAAGTTTACTGCTTTTTGATAAAAATATTTTATTAAGCTAGTTCCGTGGTGTTGTGCTATAATATCAATTATTTCCTCGCCCAATTTATGCTTTTGTGTAAGTTCAATTCCCTGTTTGACATGAGAAATCAAAACTAACGCACTCATCGACGGAGTAATTTTATCATGGCGATTTTCTCCACCAAACTGGTTTTCTATAAAATACTCGGGCTTATTGATTTTACCCACATCATGATACAAGGCGGCAACCTTACAAAGCAAACTATTAGCACCAATAGCCTTAGCACCAGCCTCAACCATATTGGCAACAATAACAGAGTGATGATAGGTTCCGGGAGCAGTCATCATCAACTCTTGGATTAAAGGCTGTTCCAAGCTCATCAGCTCCATCAATCCAAAACGAGTCGTATGTCCAAAAGCCATTTCCACAATCGGAGATAAGGCAAAGATCAATAACAAAGACAAGATACCGTGCGTTATTACCGCAATCAATTCAGCCATATAGTTTGGGCGAATTTCAATACTAATAAAAGTTGTACTAAGCCATATGGCTATAAGCCCTAAAGTTAAAGGAATAACAGACCAAACAACATCATGCCGATTTTGGGCTCTCATAATCAGCCAAGTATTCCACATTGAACCTATAAAATAAAATAGAAATAGCTCTAAACTTCCTCCTGCTGCCATTGAACACAAAAAAGCAAGCAAAAGCCCAACAACAAAATAGCGTCTGGTTGAAAAAATTAAAGCCGCTAAACCCGCCGCACCAACAACAGGCACTCCGTAAGCAAGAGAGTTTGACGTAACAAAAGAATTTGCTTCAACCATATTAGATGAAACAATAGCCACACTCTTGGCAATTAAAACAAAAAAACCAATTAATGTTGCGATAAATAAAATATCTCTTTCCTGCACAGTACCTGATTTACGTCCGCTTGGTGAAAAAAAGATACCAACACTCAAAAGAACCGTTAATAAAAAGATACCAACCGTTAATTGAAAATTAAAACTATTCTTTTCTTTTTTTAATAAGAGCTGTATTTTTTGTTGTTGTTCAAGGGTAACTCTTTCACCTTGACGCACTATTAACTCCCCTGTTTCTATTTGAGAATAAACAGGTTCAAGGGCATTTACAAGTTCGGTATTGCGTTTTTTTGTTGCTTCTAAGTTTGGAAACACAGTCGGGCTAATTAAGGAATTAATCAACACACCAAGCACTCGCCGACTCAAACTTGAAAGTTGTGTTTCAGATTTAAGGCGATCTATAACCTCTGTTTTAAGCGTATACAAATCAGGAATATCTAAAGCGTTTGGCAAAGTGCTTTCACTTCCGTTATCCAAATTACGGATTAAAACACCGCCTTTATATTGAGCAAAAATATTAGTATCGGCAACAACACCTTGCAACAATCTTTGTTCCACCAAAGGAACAATTGTTTGCAAACTAAGTTTTTGAACCTCTTTATTGGCTAAAGACGATAAACCTCGAACAGTTAATTCTTCACCTATATCTAAAGCCAAACTGTCATTTAAGGCCATTAAAGTTACGCTGTCCGACTCGTTAATTGCTGAAAATATTTCTTGCATACGTTTTTTTAAATTGGAAATATGACTTGCTTCAAAATCACAAACCAAAGGCTGTATGGCAATAATAGAGTCGTTTCTTGTTTTTGTTCCTATCGGATCGGGAATAAACAAATTTTGTTTGGCGATAACATCATGCGGAGCGACCTCTCCGGCAACCAAAATTTTGGTTTGCGAAACAAGCTTTCCGCCCAATAAAAAAGCTACCAATACAAACACAGAATACAAAGTAATTGTCGCAAAATTTGTTTTAGAGCGAATATAACGAACATATTTTTTAAAGGGCTGTTCTTTCGCAGGAAGTTTATTAATCATACTCATATGTTATAACCTTTCAGGGTGTATTACTCGCCTGAAAATTTTTCATAAGCTAAAATTATTTTAGAAACTAACGAATGCCTGACAACATCAGTACTATCAAAATGGATAATTTTAATTTCATTTATATCTTTTAAAATTTTTAAAGACTGAACCAACCCGGATCTTTCAAACATATTATTGTTTTTAGGCAAATCAATTTGAGTTATGTCTCCGGTAACAACCATTTTTGAACCAAACCCCATACGCGTTAAAAACATTTTCATTTGTTCAGGAGTTGTATTTTGAGCTTCGTCTAAAATAATGAACGCATCATGTAAAGTTCGCCCCCGCATAAACGCCAAAGGTGCAATCTCGATAACACCACTCTCAAACAAAGCGGTTACCTTATCAGCTTCAAGCATGTCATAAAGGGCATCATATAACGGACGCAGATAAGGATTGACCTTTTCTACCAAATCGCCGGGTAAAAAACCAAGCTTTTCTCCGGCTTCAACAGCCGGTCTTGTCAGTATAATACGCTTTACACGTTTGGCAAGGAGGTAAGAAACAGCAAAAGCCACAGCCAGATAAGTTTTGCCCGTTCCGGCCGGACCTACTCCAAACACGATATCATTTTCTTTTAAAGCTTCAAGATAGGCTCGTTGATTTAGCGTTTTGGGCGAAATATTGCGTTTTGGCGAAACGATAAAAGAGCTATCTTTAAAAAAGCTATATAAATCAAGACCTGGGTTTGTTTTTAATGCAGAAACAGAATAGACAATATCATTAAATTCTAAAGGAAAACCACTACGAATAACTGTATATAATTGAGATAAAAGACGCATTGTCAACATGACGAGGTCTTTATCGTTCCCGCTTATATGAATACTGTTCCCGCGCGTAGCCAGCTTAACTTTATTTTGTTTAGATATTTCTTTTAAATTTTTTTCTTGAGGGCCAAAAAGTAAATTGCTTGCTTTATGGTCATCAAAATCAATCGTTTGGCTAAAATTGAGTGTTGTTATAGTGTTCTCCATTTAATAAACAAACTTTTTTCATTAAAAAAGCTATTGAGTTACTCAGTGCAAAAGAGTTTTTATTCGCTCCAAGACTAATTTAACTTTGTCTATAGCTACCTGATTTTTTTTATTATGACAAGCCTAATAAGCCTAAAAACACTAACTCACTCTGAAAAAAACGGAACATTAATTGCATTAATAATTTTATATAATATTTTTCTTAAAAACAAGACTTTTTTTCCGCCATAATTTTTAACTTTAAGGAGCGTCTTATGAGCTTACAAGTAAACCCGTATCTTTCAACCGGTTCAAATTATACAATGAATTTTGGAGCAAATAAAAATAACGCCAACAACTCAACCTCAACCGGCAACAGCCTTGGTTCTTATATGCCCGAGGGGTTAGAACTTGCTTTAACGAAAGCATTGGAAGAAATTTCCGAGTTAAAAGACGGATCACCTGTTACTATTACTGATATTATTGCCTACCTCAAAAACTTGGAAAATGCTTTTACCGAAAAAGTAGAAAAAGATCTTAAAGCCCTTGGTCTTACTGATTTTGATTTTCAGATTGCTTTAGACCCTAAAAAAGAAAACGAACAAGCAATTACGGTTTCAGCCAAAAACGAAGAAACAAAAAAACTTGTTGAAAGTTACTTTAAACAAAACCCCGGAATTGTTGAAGAGTTTAGAAAGATTCAAGCTTTAAAAAATCTTGAAAAAAATCTAAGCCCTGAAAATGAAGTAGATAAACTTAAAGGAACAAATATCCGCACAATAAAAGCAAACTATCAAGCCCAAGCTCTGGATATATTTTTTAATTCAACAACAGATACAGGTACTTCATTGTTAGCAGATTTCAGCGGAGGACAAACAACTTTTTCTTCCGGCATTGATTATTTTGTTTAACAATTAAAATAAACAACCATAAGGCTTAGATAAAACTTGCAACAAGCGATTTTATCTAAGCCTTTCTTGTTCTTTACAAGATTATTGGGCTGTATTAATAAAAGCTATATTTTATAAAAAAGTGGTACTTTATGAATAACACAATTACAGCCGAAATCTATGAGACCAGACGCGAAAAACTTAGAAAAAAAATGCATTCAAAAGGCTTAGACGCTTTAATAATAAACTATGATGCCAATAGATTTTATCTTTCAGGTTTTGAGCTGAAAGATTCTCAAAAAAATGAAAGCTCCGGTTTATTAATTATAACAAGCTCCGGCAAAGATTGGCTGTGTACTGATTCAAGATTTTATGAAGCTGCCAAAAGACTTTGGGACGAAAAATATATTTTTATATATAAAACAAATCCTGCGGAACAAATTGGCGAATTAATCAAAAATAACATTACAGGAAAAATCGGCTTTGAAGCCAACACAACAAGCGTTAACTTTTATCATAAACTGCTCTCTTTTTTCAACACCAATCAAACCCTTGTCCCCTCTGACGGACTGGTTGAAGAATTAAGAATAATTAAAGATAACCATGAAATTGAGTTATTAAGTAGGGCTTGTAAATTAAATCATGAACTAATGAACGCCGTTCCTCAAATGTTAAAAAACGGTGCTAGTGAAATACAAATTGCATGGGACATTGAACAGTTTTTTAGAAACAAAGGGGCAAGTGGACTATCTTTTGAAAGTATTGTCGCAATAGGAAAAAACGCCGCCCTTCCTCACGCTATACCTAGCAATGAAAAAACAATTGACAACTGCCCTGTCCTTGTTGATGTCGGTTGTCGTTTAAACGACTATTGTTCTGATCAAACTCGCACTTTTTGGGTTGGAGATAAACCAACTAAAAGTTTTAAAGAGACTTTTTCACAAGTTCAAGAAGCTCAAATGGCGGCAATAGAAATTTTACGCCCGGGTTTATCCGTTAATGAAGCATATTCCACAGCCCTGAATATTTTTAAAAAATATAAAGTTGAACAATATTTTACCCACGGTCTTGGACACGGAATCGGATTGGAAACCCACGAAACCCCTAGTTTAAACGCTACAAGAACTACAATTCTCGAAGCGGGAATGGTGATTACCGTAGAGCCCGGTTTATATTACTCTGATTGGGGCGGCGTTCGTTTGGAATTTATGGTATTAATCACAGAAAATGGATATAAAATACTATAAATATAAACCTTAGATATTTTTAATAGGCTATTTACTTTTTTTTAAAAAAAGTTTAAAAGACAAATAGAAACCTATATACGTTTTTTTGGTTAGTTAAACTTTACCTACAACATTAGGAGATTGCTATGAAGGTATCAGTCGGTCTTGCAAGAGAAAACCCTGAAGAAAGACTTGCTAAAAGAGGGGTTAACCGCAGAGATTTCTTAAAATTTTGTACAGCTGTAGCTGTTACTATGGGAATGGGACCAGGCTTTGCAGCGGAAGTTGCTCTAGCTTTAACTGCTAAACGCAGACCCTCTGTAGTATACTTACATTTTGCCGAATGTACTGGCTGCACAGAATCAGTATTAAGAACAACAAACCCATTTCTTGATGAATTAATCTTTGATACTATTTCGCTAGATTATCAAGAAACCATTATGGCGGCTGCCGGTCATGCCGCTGAAGAAGCCTTAGAAAAAGCCGTTTCTTCAAAAGATGGATTTATCTGCATAGTCGAAGGAGCTATTCCAACCGCTGAAAATGGTATCTTCGGAAAAGTTGGCAACCACACAATGCTAGATATTGCCAACAGAATTCCTACAAAAGCACTCCACAACATAGCCTACGGAACTTGTGCCGCCTATGGTGGTATTCAAGCTGCCAAACCAAACCCAACCGGTGCTAAAGGTTTGGAAGATGCCGTTCCTTCTTTAAAAGGAAAGGTTATCAATATCCCAGGTTGTCCGCCTAACCCAATTAACCTTGTCGGAACAATCGTTCATGTACTTCAAAACAAAGCTGTTCCCCCTCTGGATAAACTTGGTCGTCCAAATATGTTTTTTGGTGAAAGCGTACACGATAACTGTGAACGCAGAGAACACTTTGAAGCCGGAAACTTTGCCCCTTCTTTTGAATCAGAAGAAGCACGTAAGGGATATTGTTTATATAATCTTGGCTGTAAAGGTCCTGATACTTACAACAACTGTCCAAAGGCTAAATTTAATGGCGTAAGCTGGCCAGTACAAGCCGGTCACCCATGCATTGGCTGTAGTGAACCAAATTTCTGGGATAAAATGACTCCATTCTTCGAAAACTAAGAGTTCTTTTAATCTAAGATTTTTTTACTTTTAGCCATAACAAGGAGATGACCATGGCAACACAAAAAATAGTAGTTGACCCGTTAACCAGAATTGAAGGGCACTTACGAATTGAAGTTGAAGTTGAAAACAATAAAATTAAAAATGCTTACAGCGTTTCTACCCTTTATCGCGGAATAGAAACAATATTAAAAGGCAGAGACCCAAGAGATGCCGCCATGTTTACCCAACGTGTCTGCGGTGTTTGTACATATACACACTCTTTGGCTTCTACTCGTTCATTGGAAAATGCAACTAAATTTGATATTCCAACAAATGCCAACTATATTCGTAACTTGGTACTTGGTATTCAGTTTTTGCATGACCACTTAGTTCACTTCTATCATTTACACGCTTTAGATTTCGTTGATGTTACTGCTGCCCTTAAGGCTGACCCAGTGAAAGCATCGAAGCTTGGAGTGTCTACTCCTGAAGGTTTAAAAGCTGTTCAAGCTAAATTACAAGCTTTCGTTAAAGGTGAACAACTTGGTATCTTTACTAATGCTTATTTTATCGGCGGACACCCTGCTTATAAGCTAACGCCTGAACAAAACTTGCTTTTAACCTCTCACTACCTTGATGCTCTACGCATGCAAGTAGAAATTGCCCGCGGAATGGCGTTATTTGGTGGTAAAAACCCTCACCCTCAATTCCTTATTCCTGGCGGCGTAACCTGCTATGAAGGTCTTGAGCCTCAAATAATTAAACATTACGAAGAAATATTCCAAAAAGCTAAAAAGTTCATTAATGATTACTACTTAGCAGACGTATTGCTCGTTGCTTCCGTATATGGTGATTGTGCTACTTATGGTGGAACAAAGAACTTAATGGCCTTTGGAGAATTCCCAATCAATGGTAAAATTGACAGCGAAACTGCTTTTAAAAGCGGTATAATTCTAAACCAAGACTTAAGCAAAGTTCACCCATTTGATAAGGGAAAAATTGAAGAGCATGTGCGTCATAGCTGGTATGTTGGAAAAGAACCTCATGGTCCTTTTGATAGCGACGGCGGACCTAAATTTACCGACTTACACGGTGAAGATCGTTATTCTTGGTGTAAAGCCCCTAGATATGACAATCTAGTGATGGAAACAGGACCTTTGGCAACTGTTGTTTCAAACTATGCACAAGGTAATGAAATCATCAAAAAGCTTGTAGGCGCAGTTCTCAAAGCAACAGGCTTAAAGCCAGAACAACTCTTCTCTACCCTCGGTCGTACTGCCGCTCGTTGTATAGAAACAGTTGCAATTTCTGAAATGATTCAAGACTGGATAGACGGCTATAGAGATAATATTGCTAAAGGCGATAAAGTTATTAACTTCCCTTGGACAAACCCGGGTAACGCTAAAGGCGTTGGCTTAGTTAACGCTCCTCGTGGTGGTTTAAGCCACTGGATAAATATCGAAGAGAAAAAAATTGCCAATATGCAATTGATTGTTCCGACAACTTGGAACTGTGGTCCTCGTGATGCAAAAGGTTTAGTAGGACCAGTTGAGGAAGCTTTAATTGGTGCTCCGGTCGTAGATGCTGCACGTCCTGTTGAAATATTACGTGTCGTTCACTCTTTTGACCCTTGTATCGCTTGTGCTGTTCACGTTATTGACCTTGAAAATAATAAAACACGCGAGTTTAAAGTTTTATAAATCCTAAATAAAAAAACTGAAAAGAGGTGAGTTTGACTAACAAATTCACCTCTTTTTATATATTAATACAATCTTAATTAATAAAGAATAATATATTGAACTATTCTAAAAAATAAACTAAGATAAAGACGTTATCTCAATAATTGTTTATGAATTATATGTAATAAAATATATAATATAATAAGGTTAGAATATAATTTATGAAAAAAGTTCTTGTTCTTGGTGTTGGCAACATTATTTGTAAAGACGAAGGTCTTGGCGTTCATGCCGTTAAAGAGTTAATGAATGAATACGATTTCCCTAACAATGTTGAATTAATGGACGGCGGAACGTTGGGCGTAAGCTTAATGGGAAAATTAACAGACTGCGACCTGCTTATCGTTGTTGATGCCGTACTTGGTGGACATGAACCAGGTAGCGTATATCATTTAATCAATAATGACCTTAGAAAAAGTAAGGCCTTTAGAGACTCAATGCACCAAACAGATTTGGTTGATACTCTCTTACTTTGCGAGTTGGCAGGAAAAAGACCTGAATGTATTGTCATCGGAATGGAGCCTTATAACTGGCAAGATTTAGGGTCTGAGTTAAGCCCTAAAATTAAAGAGCGTCTACCTCTTTTAAAACAGATGATTATTGAAGAGTTGAATACTCAAAAAATTAAAGTAGTAAAACGCTAAGTTAGACATCTTAATCTAATAGAAAAATGAACGATCCTGTTATATCTTGTTTTAAAGACGATTTTAAACGTTTTTTCAATCTGTTGGAAACACAAATTATCATTATTCCTGATTCCCTTTGGAATAAAACACTCGGAGGCTACCCTCTTTGGCAGCAATTTTTTCATACCCTTGCCTGCATAGAGCTTTATGCCTTACCGGATAATCAACCTTCTGAACAAACTTTTCATACTAAAGAAATAGTAATGCTTTCTGGTATTACAAATGATATTATTAATAAAGAAGATATGTTGATTTTTGCTCAAAAAATGAAAAAACAAGCTCTCAATTTTATAGAAGATATGAGCCTTGAAAAACTCACCAAAAAACACAACAGAACCTCTACCGCCCTCAAAAAAGAATGTACAAATCAATACGCATTAATTGGATTGATTCGTCATATTTGTTATCACCTTGGCTGTTGTGATGCTCTTTTAAGAGAAAACGGAATAAAAGGTGTATATTAAAAAATCTCGCTCTTACCCTTAGAAACTTCATAGTGAAAAAAACATTACTATTGAAATAACTTTTGGGTTTAAAGTATTTAAGAGAACTATTTATTTAAAATTTGAGTTTTTTAACCTTACCTCTAAAATCTAAAAATTAAACGCCAACTAAGTTGATATTGTGTTGAACCTTATATAATTTCACACAGCCTCAAAAAAGCAAACTTATTTTATAAATAAACTTTTTATAAGCTTTGTTGCCTACTAAGTTTATTTTTTACTTGAAAAAAAATGATTTTAGGGTAACTATCATAAGCTAAATATAGCAAAGTAAGATTAGACTTAAAGCCCGTTTGCAATAAAAAATAAAAGTGCAGAGAACTGGCTATTTTTTTCTTATTTATAAATTTGTAAATTTTGATCTTAACACTAAAATAATACTATTTAATTTGTTTAAATATAGTATTGAAACGGACACAACAATGAAAATTCGGAACAAGCTTTTGTTGATAACGATCATTCCTATTGTATTTTTGCTAGGTATTATAATGTTCTTAAATCAACAAACCCAACGCCGACAGGCTGTTGACTTAGCCAAAGCTTTTGCCGAAAACCTCGCAAGATCAGAATCTTTGTCTTTTATTGATATGCTTAACAGCGGATACACTATTAGTCGACAGATCGCAACGACCGCTGCCACATTTAAAGAAATTGGTAACACCGAACGAGGACAATTAGTTGAAGTCGCAAGAAATACTCAACGCGATAATCCTGATTTTTTAGGCTCATGGATAATGTTTGACCCTGATGCTTTTGATGTTAACGATTCTAAATATATGCCCAGCCAGTTTGAAGCTATAAAAGATAATCCTGAGGCGTTGGCAGAAAGCATGAAAAAACTATATGGTCCGCTGGCAGATTATACCCCCGGAGACGTAGCCTCTAGCGAAGGAACTTTTAGCTCCTTCTGGGTTACAGATGAAAATGGACAAATAGTGGCTTCTCCTGCCGGTGAAAATGATAGTTTTGAGGAGCCTTATTATGCCCTACCCAAACAAACAAAAAAGACTTCCTTTCCTGATATATACATGGAGGAAGATGTTAAGGAATTGGTAAGCACGATTGCTAGTCCGATTATTGTTAACAAAGAGGCCATTGGTGTTGCCGGAGTTGATATTAATCTGGTTGCTCTACAAAAGCGTGTGGAACAAATTCGCCCTATGCAAAGTGGCTTTATGACTGTTTATGCTCAAAATGGGACAGTTATTGGGTCAATAGACAAATCAAAACTTGGCGAAAATGCTTTTGAATCAATGCCCAAAGAATTAAAAGATGCTATTATGAATAGCCAAAAATATTCCTTTATAAGCCAAGTAAATGGTGAAGACTTTTTGCACTTTTCCTTACCCTTATCATATGGAGATGGTAGCATAAGTTGGAGCTTTGTAATGAGCCTGCCTATGGATAAAGTAATGGCCGAAAGCAACGCTGCTATATTAAAAGAACTTTTAATTGCTATAATAGGTCTTTTGGCAGTTATTACTCTTATTGTTCTACTTATGCGCCGTATTACTCAATCAATAACTATTGGTATTGAATATGCCGAAGCGATAGCCTCAGGCAACCTACAGGCGGAAATTTCCATAAAGAGTAATGACGAAGTTGGAAAGCTTGTAAGCTCTTTACGAAAAATGACAGAATGGATGCGTAATACCCTTTCTGAATCAAAAGCACTCGCAGAATCAAACGCCATAGCACACAAGCAAACAGAAGAATCGTTAACTGTTCTTGCTGTTAAGGCGGAAGAAGATGACAAAAGACATCAACAAGTAAATATGCTTGCTGAAAACCTTGATGCTATTTCTCAGCAATTACAAACATCTACGATTGCTCTTGAGCAACAAGTTAGTCAAGCTCAAAAGGATTCTACTAAAACACGAGAAGAGTCTGAAAAAAACAAAGAGGCTGTTGGAACACTTGAAAATATCACGATGCAAGTACAGTGGCAAATAGATGAAGCAACAAAACATGCGGAAGAGGCGAAAACTCAAGCTGTTCAAAGCACAATTATGATGCAATCCGTACATACCCTTGTAGAACGGACAGCAAATAATAGTCAAAACTTACAAGATACTTTAACAGAACTAGCTCAAAAAACCGCCGGAGTAGGAAATATAATTGTTGTTATTTCAGAAATAGCAGATCAAGTTAACCTTTTAGCCTTAAATGCCGCTATTGAAGCCGCTAGAGCCGGAGAAGCCGGACGTGGCTTTGCTGTTGTAGCAGACGAAGTACGCAAACTTGCAGAAAAAACCATGCGTTCGGCACAAGAAGTTAAAGATGTAACAACAGCCATACAAACAGGCACTCAAGATGCTGTTGCAGTAATGTCTCACTCACTGGTAGAAATTACAGAAAGTGTAATACAGTCAGAGCAGGCACATGCCTCTATTAACAAAATCATGCAACTAGTTGAACAAAGCGTAAGCGAGGTTCATAAGATAAAAGATGCCTGCCAAGCACAAACAGAAGCTAACCAGTCTATCGTTACAGTATCATCTTCTGTTGAACATATCGCTATAACTACAGCCGAAGAAATGCAGGCAGCGATTGAAAGACTCCATCTTTTGGCACCAATATTAAGCCAACTAGGTGAAAATACAAGTTCGTTGCGGGCTATCTATAAAGATAAATAAGATGATTAAGCATAATTCGTAATACTCCCACCTTTCATAATTACAATGTTATAGCTTGAAGTTGTTTCAACGCCAACTAGCCCAATAATCCTTCAACTATAAGTAAATTATAAACATTCTTGATACTGCCATCTATTATATTAACTTTGTTATAATTTGATTCATCATATTTGTTATCACCTTGGCTGTTGTAAGGCTCTTTTAAGAGAAGAGATATAAAAGGTGTATATTAAAATCTAGCTCTTACCCTTAGAAACTTCATAATGAAAAAGGCTTACTATTGAAATAACGTTTTTTGTTTAAAGTATTCAATAAAATATTTATTTAAAATTTGAGTTTTTTAACCTTACCTCTAAAATCTAAAAATTAAACGTCATAACCAAGTTGATATTGTGTTATGACGTTTAATTTTTTTGCTTAATAAGTTATGAATTAAAAATTCATATCTCACTTGTAAACTCCCACCAATACCTTTTCTTTCACCCGTATAAGCTTGTAATCCAAGATCAACACTAAAATAATGGTTAAGCATAGGTTTAAGAATACTACCAAAATCTCCAACGCCTGTTCCACTCTTTAAACCTGGGGCGTTGACAGCTGTGAGGTGGATATGAGGCGTGTTGACAGTAACGGCGATAATTCCTGATATAAAGTCGGATATGCCCTATGGTGCAGAACAATTACCAGCAAAACTTAATCAATACTACTTGTTAACTACTCCTACCCCTCGAAGGTGGAGTTATGCAAAATGGCTAAGACGACAAAATTTGATCATTGCATAAGATTTATGGGGTACGTTATTGACGATACCCCATAAGATTCTTCCAACTAATTAAATCGTTAAAACTCTTCATAAGAAATCATAACAACGGCACAACGGCTGAACTATCGTATTTTCAATAACAACAGGTTGTTTTACTGCATCGGCAACATATATACCAAAAACTGAATAAATAAGTTATTTTTTATGAAAGAACCACCTCAACCGTATGTTCCTGCTTGTCATTCACCATTGTGATTGTTGGAATTTCCTGTAATACTCCGTCCACCGTTACATGCACGGTGCCTATCTTTTCAGGTCGTTGTACCACTGTAATATGATACATTGTTGCCTGATACCTGTAATGTGTGGTAAAACCATTCCAGTTGGTCGGCAGGCAAGGGTTGCAGTGCAACTGGTCGCCCTCACGCGTAAGCCCCAACAACGATTCTGTCATCAAGCGATATGTCCAGGCGGCTGCCCCTGTGTACCATGTCCATCCGCCACGCCCAACGTGCAACGGTGCAGCATACACGTCCGCAGCCATGACATAAGGCTCCACTTTATACACCGCCACTTCTTCAGGCGTTCTGCCGTGGTTAATCGGATTGATTATGTTCAACACTTCCCATGCCCGTTCAGCATCGCCTAATTGAGCAAAGGCCATGGCCGCCCATACGGCAGCATGGGTATATTGCCCGCCGTTTTCCCTTACGCCGGGGGCGTAGCCCTTAATATAACCAGGGTTCATGGCCGAGGAATCAAAAGGTGGCTCAAAAAGCTGCACAAGCTTGTGCTTTCGGTCAACAAGGTGCTTATCCAGTGAATCCATGGCCTTGAGTGACCGTTCTCTATCCCCTGCCCCAGAAAGTACAGACCAGCTTTGTGCGATAGAATCTATGCGACATTCCGGATTCAGGATCGAACCAAGCGGTGAACCATCGTCAAAATAGGCACGGCGGTACCAATATCCACCCCACTCGCCATCCCAAGCATGTAAAGAGATATTGCGTCGCAACGTGGCGGCTTCTTCCAGACAAAGTGCTGCAAAATCCATATCGCCACGCTTGGCGGCAACGCTACTAAAGGCAGTAAGTACCGTATGTAGGAAAAAAGCCAACCACACACTTTCGCCCTGACCATTCCTACCCACAAGGTCCATGCCGTCGTTCCAGTCTCCAGAGCCCATAAGAGGTAAACCGTGCACCCCAAAGCTAAGTCCGTTATTTATGGCTCTGGTACAATGTTCATATAGGCTGGCGGATTGTTCGGAGCGTCCAGGCAGGTCATAGTATGATTCTTCATCCGCCTTCAAAGGACGCCCATCGATAAAGTAGACGGGTTCATCTAACACCCCGGTGTCTCCAGTGGTCAAGATATAGCGACAGACAGCCAACGGCAACCAAAGGTAGTCGTCAGAACAATGGGTACGCACCCCTCGGTCTAAGGGCGGGTGCCACCAGTGCTGCACGTCGCCCTTGGGAAATTGATGGGCTGCACAAAGGAGCAGGTGTTCCCGCACAATATCAGGTCTAGCATGGATAAGTGCCATCGCATCCTGCAATTGGTCACGAAAGCCAATAGCCCCACCAGATTGATAGGTTGCACTGCGTCCCCAAAAACGGCATGCCAGGGTTTGGTAAACCAGCCAGCCATTGGCCATCAGGTTGAAGGACTCGTCTGGCGTTTCCACATGAATAGCCCCCAAAGTATACGCCCAGTGTTGCCATACTTTGTCCTGGGCAGTGCGTGCTGCTTCTGCCCCAGCGTATCGGTGAAGCAACGCTCTGGCATCGTCTAGGTTTTTCCCCACACCCAGTTTGAAAATAATCTCTTTTTCCTCACCTTTTCCCAGCGTAAACACAACCTGAATGGCGGCACAGGGATCCATTGCGGCTCCCACTCTACCAGAAAGCTTTGTGCGAGACATGGCAATCGGAGTGCTCAAACTGCCGTTACGTCCAATAAATTCCGTCCGATCGCCGGAAACACTTGTTATGGGAGAATCCACCCCAAAAAACGCCGTGCGGTGAGGAAATTCCGTATTATACGGATTGTGAGCCAATATCGAACGTGAATCTGGGTCTATTTCTGTAACTACATGCATGCAAGAACGTGCACGCAAATCACCAAGCACCCATTCCACATAGCCAGTGGCAGAAAGATTGCGGGAACGCCCTGAAGCGTTGCGTATTTTCAATGAAGAAAACTTCACCGCCCCATCAAGGGCCACATAAATACGCAGTTCAGAATAAATGCCGTCCTCCGTATGTTCAAAAACACTGTAACCAAAACCGTGTCTGGTCACATAGGGGCTGGTTCCAGGGCATGGTGCGGGCGTAGGCGACCAATAGTGCCCACTGTTTTCATCACGCAGGTAAAAGGCTTCTCCTCGCCCATCAGTTACAGAATCGTTGCCCCATGGCGTCAGGCGAAATTCGTGGGCGTTTTCACTCCATGTGTAGGCTGGACCACTTTCCGAAACAACTGTCCCAAAATGCGGATTGGCCAGCACATTCACCCAAGGTGCTGGGGGCAACTGCCCCGGTGCGTTTTTTGAACCCACAGATGTGGTTATGACATATTCCCGTCCATCTGGGGTAAAGCCCCCCAACCCATTATAAAACAACAGGTCTGGGCGGACTGCTGACAGTGTTGCTGGCAATGTTGCTGGCTGTTCTGCAACATATCGTTCAGAAATAGCCAAGGCGGGGATAACGGGTGTTTTTAATCGAAATCCTTGAATTTGCTCAGACAAAGTACCCATCGCGTCGCTTAGTATAACCCTGGCAACGGTCTGAAAAAGAATACGGTCTTCGTCCACTATCCTATCCGCAGCTCGCACGAAAATCCCCCCTGGCCTATCTATCAAATTCTCGCCGTTTCCTGCGGTAATGAGTCCCATAATCTGATCATGCAGCAACTGGCGGTAACCAGCCTGGTCTTCATTCCATATCACCAAGTCCACGGCTAAACCTTTGAGTCGCCAATATTCATGGGCTTGCAGGAGTTGACGCACAAGGTCGATATTTTCAAGGTCTTCAATTTTCACAAGTACTATGGGTAAATCACCAGAAATGGCATATCCCCACAGACCAGATTGCCCCCGTCTGTTTTTGATAAGCACACTTTCAGGTGCCCGAAGTGAGGAGTTTGCATAGATGATAGAGCTTGCCAGACGGTTGTACAAATTGGCGTCGGCTTCCGATGCCCCCAATTGGCGCAGGAGAACCTGCCCGTGTGTCCAGGTCATATCAAATGCCCTGTCGGCAATATTCCTGTCGCGGTAGGTATTAATAAGGTTCACCGCCTTTTCACGAGTTTCACCAATACCGGTAATTATATCTATGGTAACAGATTGTTCCGCATTCAACGTTACACGGGCACGGATGGCAACAATGGGGTCAAGCACAGAACCTTCGCGGCCGGATAGAGCGGAACCAATACCCGTCTGCGAAGGTGCACCTTGGTATGTGGGGTCCATGGCCTGCGGGTTTGCCGTACTACGCCCCCGCCCAATAAACTCCTGTCTATCCGTTTCATAACTCATTGCGTCGGCTTCAACACCATGCACAGCCATTGTGTGCAACATCCATGGTGTTTTTTCGTTTGCCGACCTTGGGCGACGGGCACACAAAATAGCTTGTTGTTCTGGCACTATTTGGGTTTGCACAAAAAGCTTGCTGAATGCGGGGTGTAACTCATCTGCCAGGGGCAGGGACAAAACAACCTCCGCAAAGCTTGTCACCTCTATGCTGCGAGAATGCGAAGAACGGTTGGTAATGCGAATTCGCCTTAATTCTATATCGTCTTCCGAAGAAACAACAACTTCCATATGGGTGTCATAATCACAATCCATACGATTAAATTCTACCCGCCCTTCTGAGAATATGGCCTGAAACTTGGTGGAAGTTTTGCACAACGGCTGGTAAGCGGTAGACCAAAACTCACCACTTTCCAAATCCTTGATATAACAAAACGTACCCCAATTATCACGGGTGCTGTCTTCGCACCAACGAGTTACCGCCATATCCCGCCAACGACTATACCCACCCCCAGCCTGAGTGAGCATAACATGGTAACTTCCGTTGGAAAGCAACTGCACTTCAGGATGCGGAGTATCAGGGGTTTCAAAAATACGCAAAGGCGTTGCCTGTGGGCCGGAAACCCGTATACGTTCGGGGTGCGTGCTAGTGTGAGCGTAAGAGTTGGAAACCTCCGGCACCCGTTCTTGTAGTAGCAGCATTGTTGCCTGGAATAATGGTTCTGCGGTAAAGCGTTTGAGCATAGGGGCACCCAGCAACAGGTGGCCAAAGGCCAGCAGGCTCATGCCCTGATGGTGAGCCATAAAAGAACGGACTACACTAAATGTTTGACCCCGTGGCACACGTGAAGGCGTGTAATCTATGGCTTCATACATGCCAAACTGTCCTTCAAAATTTTCCGCTGCTAAGCGTTGTAAATTCATGCAGGCCTCGCTAGGGGCTACCAACAATGCTAGGGCTGAAGCATAGGGAGCAACAACCAATTCTGCGGCCAAGCCACGCTTTAAACCAAGGCCAGGAACACCAAATGCCCGATACTGGTAATTCAAAGAGGCATCAAAAGCGTTGTAACCGCATTCAGAAATTCCCCATGGTACGCCTTGCAGCTTACCGTAGGCAATTTGCTGAGAAACAGCCACCTTGCATGTTTCATTTAAAAGCGTGTTCTGAAATCCAGGCATAACAAGAAGAGGCATCAAGTATTCAAACATAGACCCGCTCCAGGAAAGCAGAATAGGCTCACCGGAAGAGTTGGTAAGGAGACGCCCTAAGGCAAACCAGCTTTCCTGTGGCAACATTCCTTGGGCAATGGCCACAAAGTTAGTGAGTCTGGCTTCGGAGGCCAACAGGTCATAGAATCCGGCATCCTGCCTGAGTTCATTGACATTGTAGCCAATACTCAAAAGGCGGCGTTCAACACTATACAAAAAATCATAGTCCATTTGGCTGAACGACACGCATTGCTGGCATACATTGGCTAACCGTACTAGCCTGTCATTGGCTTGCATACTGCCTGTGTTTATTAACCCTTGCAGTGCAATTGCCGCATTGGCATTTTCCCCTAGCGTGGTATGCCATTCCGCAAACCTTGGGGCCAGTTTGACTTCAAGTTCTACCAATTCACGCAAGGTAAGCAGCCTATCAAGTTCTGGGAAAATATCAACAAAACGCTGTGCTATAGGTAAATGAACCCACGGGCAAAGCAATCCAAGCTCATCTTGGGCGTTGCGACATTGCCGTTCAAAAGCTAGCACCCACCAGAAGAACTCATCATTCGAACTCTCACCTAATTCCACCTGTAAAGAAAGAACTTCTGCCACAAGGGTGCCAAGTTGGCTAAGGGCAAGCTGTGTGGCACTCAGTGTGGAAGGTGGGTCTTGCACAATTGTGCTCATCTGATGCCGTAACATAACGAATGCAGAAAGTTTTGTATCTATCTGAAGTGTCGGTTCGTGCATTTCAGAAGTGAGACAATCATGGGCAATGTCCAGAGTATCACAAAGGTTTGTGAATATTTGACCTTCAAAAATAGATCGGTCGGGAATTTCCGCCAAACCAGAATGCAAGGTTAAAAGGTGCCCAGCAAGGTTGCCACTATCCACCGAAGAAACATATAAAGGGGTTAAGGGCAAAAGAGATTGAGTGTCATACCAGTTATAAAAATGTCCGCGAAACCGTTCCAGGCGGTTCATTGTTTGAAGTGCTTTTTCTGTACGTTCCACAAGCTCACCTACCGTGAGCGTCCCAAAGTCGTAAGCACAAAGGTTGGCCAAAAGTGCAAGCCCCATGTTGGTTGGCGAGGTACGATGGGCTATTCTGGCAACAGGCTGTTCTTGATAGTTATCTGGAGGCAGCCAATTATCTGCCGAACCAACAAATGTTTCAAAAAAACGCCAGGTTTTTCTGGCAAGTTTTCGAAGAAAAACGAGTTGCTCCGCTGTCAATCCTTCCTGTTGTGGCAACAATGGCAAGCTTACCCACCACATAACGGCAGGGGAAACAAGCCAAAGCACCAATAATGGCAAAACGGCAAGCACGGAGAGCACCCCACCCGGGTTTACAAAAAACAGAAGTAGTGCTCCGACTATTGCAATCACTGGGCCAATCCACATAAACCTGAAAGCACCACGCAGGCTAGTGTCGTCGTGGCGGTTGGCCACAGCGGAATGGTTCCACTCTAACAAATGCTTATGGGAAACAAGCACACGCCATGCAGTGCGACTTATGGCCTCCATACTGTAAATGGCTTCATGTGGCAAACAAATAAGGGAAATCAACGCCTGAATACAATGTCGTCCCACCAGATGCACTGTGGTGCTTATGTGCTGGCGCAAACTCATGTCTGCCGATTTATGGAACAGGCTCAGGGAAGAAGAAAACACAAAGGGCAGGAAAATAAGGGCCACCACCGCCATAGACCATAACAGGGGTGAGGAAGACACGCTCCAACCAATAATCAATAAACATATCAATGCTGGGGCTGTTAAGCTACGACGTAGGTTATCAAGAATTTTCCAGCGGGATAAAGCAGATAGCGGGTTTTGGCATAGTTGCCCAGCAGGAGCTGGCACCATTGGCAAGATCCAACTGGCTATCTGCCAGTCTCCACGAATCCAGCGATACCGCCTACTTACATCCATGCTGTACCGAGCGGGATATGCTTCATACAGTTGCACATCACTAAGCAGCCCAGACCGGGCGTAGCACCCTTCCAAAAGGTCATGACTCAAAATTCTGTTGGCTGGCAAACGCCCACCCAAGGCCTGTTCAAAAATGGTAACGTCGTAAATACCCTTGCCAATAAACGAACCTTCTGCGAATAGGTCTTGGTAGGTGTCCGACGATGCCCTAGTATAGGGGTCGATTCCTGTTTCGTTTGAACACAGTTGTGCATAACGTGAACGGGTGCTACCCGGTAGGCTGGCTGTTACCCTGGGCTGGAGAATACCATATCCCGCCACAACACGTTTCAGACTTTGGTCGTAGCAAGGCAGATTCAGCGGGTGTGCCATGGCACCTATAAACTTCCGTGCCGAATCACGAGCTAATTGGGTGTCAGTATCAAGGGTGATGACATACTTTACCCCAGAAAGTACCGCTGTGTCGCCTGTGATATGGGAAAAATTATCCCGCTTTCCGCTAAGTAAAAATCTGTTTAAATCGGCTAACTTCCCGCGTTTTCTCTCGTATCCCATCCACAATGATTCCTGGGGATTCCAAAGACGCGGGCGCTGAAAAAGGAAAAACGAATCACCATATTCCCCATTATATTTGCGATTCAAGATCTCAATCTTGGTTTGAGCGGCTTCTAGCAAGGGTGCGTCTGTCGGGGTGTTTTCGGTGAGTGCATCGGCAAAATCCGTGAGCAAAGCAAAATGCAGATGCTTATCGCGGTTGGCTAGAAAGTGAACTTCTAGGTTCGTTACCAAATCTTCCACATTTTGGGCACTCACCAACATGGTAGGAACAACCACAAGAGTTCGCATTTTTTCTGGTATTCCTTGCGAAAAATCAAGACGCGGCAAGGGGCACGGCGTAATCAACATGGCTGTTAGCCAGTTCACCAAAGCACATGCTACATGCCCCCCACCCATCCAAGAAAACAGCCCAATGGCATACAGCTGCCACCCATTTACGCCTTCGCGTGCGGCTAGGGCAACAAAACCTGCCGCCACAAGACTGGTAAGTAATAAAAGTCCCCCACTATACAACAGCAAAGGGAAGGATTGGCAAGATCGCAGAAAATGAGTGCCAAACGGCAAAGCAACCTCTGCACTTTGCTCCAGCAGAGGCAAACCTTCACCAATAATATAATAGCCCACATGCCAGGTGCGTTTATCACATTCCCGCACAGGCACGTGCAAACTGTTCTGACGCATTGCGGCTGCCTGAGCCAGATCAATTGCCTTACGGGCAATATCGTTTTCAGAATAAGGGCTTGTTTTCGCCAATTTTTCCAGCACATGGCGGTAATGGTCACGGGTGGCAAAATCCATATCGCCGTAAGCACCGTCTGGGTCTTCCTTCAGAGTTTGTTCAACATAGCTCAGGGTTTCAACAAAATCCTGCCAATTCATGGAATCCAGAATGCGCAGACTACCTATGCAATTACTCATGGAAACCTGGTTGGCAGACTGGTTTTGGTTTTCCTGACGCACCAGTTGTTCAGTAGTAAGCCCTTTTTCCGCAAGGCGCTGTTCAACCCAGGTTAGCGGAAGAGCAAGGGCTGGTCCAAGCCCACGTAAACGGCGTACAAGTTCAGCAACAAACGAACTTGAAAGCGAAGGAGTGGAACGAGCCATATCGGCAATGGAAAGAATGAGGTTCTTCGGTTTTTTATCGGCTACTGTTATCATTTGATCAGCCCATGCATTGGCACTGATACGTTCCAGCCTGCTTTCGGCTATTCTACTGGCCACTTTCCGCAGTTTATCAACCAATGATAATCGCAACATAATGGGAATCGCCCAAAGTTCACCCAGGTTCAGTATAGTTACCGACTGGTATGCGGCCACCATATTCCGCAGGCTGTCTGGGTCCATACGACCATCACCATGTGATATAGCCGCAAGGCTAATTGCGTAAACACGAGGAAGACCAGCCGAAAATGTGTTTAAAAGATGTGGCAATTCCTGACTATACCCTTTGGGCAAGTGCCGTCTGGCTGTGCGAATTTGTTCTTCAATCACATAAAAATTATCAAGTAACCATTCCCCGGCAGGCGTAATGCGCTGCCCAGCATCAATATCTGTAACCAGCAGAGCATGAACGTCAAAAAGCACGCGTTCGTTTTCATCAAGTCGAGCAAGAAGACGGCTACGAGAACGCCCAGGCTTTAGTATGTGTGTGGCGGCAAGGGTTTTGCTGTGCTGTGCTTGTTGTTCGGCATTCAGCAGTTCCAAACGGAACGGTGGTTCACTTAGTGCGACATCGCCTTGGTCAGCCGATGTGGAAAACATGGCCATGATACGGGAAGGTATTGTGCTAAAATATGCAAGAGTAAAATTCATAACGGAGACCTCCTTGTTCTGTGTAATTCGAATTTCACAACGAAAATGCTGGAATTCTGATGAAACGGACGCACCTTAGAACAACACTGATTGTGTTGGATGCAATCCGGAAAGGCCAGTTGTATACGCGTTTCTGGCTACTAATGAATTTTTGCGTAGACCAAAGCACATGAGGATCGCTAAGGTACCCATAGTTCTTGTGGCTTTCGCTGTAATGCGATTTTTCGGAACGATTTTAATTCTTCTGCCATGAATAATTCGCAGAAGAGTAATCACAACTGCACTACCAAAAGCACGTGAATGAATCCGCTTATGGTGTAGTATGTACCTCTTTATTCCGCTAAAGAATGACCAGTTAAAGTAACAATAGTCGCATTCATAAAACCTGTCTGTACGCTGAAGCACTTAGCAATAAATACGTTTATAAAAGTGATTGATAAAAGTACGTCAAACGCAATATAGGAATGAATAATAACAAATTGCCTTGTAAAACTATTGTGCATTTTCTCAAATTATTTATCCAAAGGTTGCCATAAACAAAAATACAATGCCTTTGAAAAATGAACTACTGACTGCTTTGCCACACCTATTTGGGAGCAAATACTGAGTTAGTGTTGAAAAAACGTATCCCATAAGTCATAATATGAATCACTGTTTATAGTCATGAAACTTATGGTGCAAAACGTATTCATGCAGAATTAAAGTCTAAATCTATTTTTGTTGAACTATCTAGAACCAGACAATTACGCACACTGCATCAATAAAAAATAAACAATATTATTATTTATTGAGCAAAGCAGTTATATAAAATATCTTTACCTGCCTTGTGTAGAGGAACTAATTCAATTTGGGCGGTTCTACCAGTGAAAATCATAAAAGCAACATGATTTTTATTTCTTAAGAACAAATAACTACGGCCTACCTTGCCAAAATGTGGTTTACTTTGTCCTGTCCCATCGCTTTTTTTATTCATATCTTCTATTTGTGTTGCACATTTTTCAGTCGTGGAAAACACAACTAAAACTACCACATGAGGAAAGGAAGAACTGCTTAATTCATACATGTTGACTGATTTTATATTCTTAAAAAGGCATGTGTTATTAAAGGTTTTTTTAGTAAGTTGTTAAAACCATCAACACGATCAAGGCCTATTTTTTTTAAATCTATGTTTTGCATAAGCTCTGGATTTGCAGAAGAGTAGCTTTGTATAGTGTTATCTATCTCTATATCAAAGTCAAAAGTATCTATGTCTTTAGCGACGCCACATTTATAGGTGAATATTAATAAAAACAATAAGGTGCAGGTGATGCATCTGAAAAAACGTAGTTGTTTCAGGTTCTTACCTTATAATTTTGTGTGATTGTAAAAGCGAAACACTCGCCAGATTGCTGAACTAGTGGTCTTATATTAGTTTTTTAAGATTTTTCAGTATTTTCTAGTCTGGCAATAATTTTATCAAGCTGTTGTGTCTGTGATATAACTTCATCTACGATGTTTGCAGATTTTTTCATGCCATTCATTGTGTTCATTGCTATACCATTTACCTGCTCAAGGCTTTTGGTTATATAAGCACTATCTTCTTTGAGACTGGATACAGCACTTGCTATGCTTTCAACTTGTTGAGAATTTTCATCTGAAAGTTGCATAATATTTTGCAAAGCTTCACCCGAGGTGTTGGCAATTTTTGTGGCTTCTTCTACAGCAGCCACAGTGTTTTGTGTACCTACAAAATTTTCATGACTGGTACTTTGTATACAAGTCAGTGCATAGTTTACATCTTTGGTGGCTAACATGGTTTTTTCTGCAAGCTTTCTTACTTCATCTGCCACCACAGCAAAACCTCTTCCTGCCTCACCCGCTCTGGCAGCCTCTATGGCAGCATTTAAAGCCAATAAGTTTGTTTGGTCTGCAATATCACTTATAGTATTAAGGATTTTTGTAATACTTTCTGTCTGCTGAGTCATGGTTTCCATAGAAGAACTCATTTTTCCGGCAATATTATTAACCTTGTTTATAGCTCCAATAACATTGTCAACGCTGTTGGCACCTTCTTTTGCCATTTTGCTAGCATCTATTACACTTTGTGAAGTTTTTGCTGTATTGTTTGATACTTCTGCTAACAAAGCCACCATGCGAGTTATGGCATCATTGGTTTTTTGCAGTTGTTTGTATTGGGTATCTGCTCCCTGGCTGGTTTTTTCAATATCTTCAACAAGATTTTGTGCCACATGGTTTAAAGCCACAGATACGCCAGCCGCATTATTGGCTTCTTTCAGAGTCTGTTGTAAGATTGTTGTTATTTTTTCTTGTTGTTCAGCGCTTTCTTGCATGGCTTTTTCAGCCAGATGCATTTGTTTTACGGCTTTTTCTTCTTGCTCTTTAGCAGTATTAATCTGTATTTTTAGTGAATCCACCATCTTCCGCAGGGCGTTTGCTAGTGTGCCTATTTCATCACCACGTTCTATAGTTAATTTTTCATCTAGTTTACCTTGGCTTAATTTTTCTGCAAAATTTGCAGTTTCCTTAAGTGGCAAAACTAATGAACGAACCATAAACATGCCAACAATAACACCGGATATAACAAGAATAACAGAAAAGCCTATGCTCATATAAATAGAGTGCCATATATTCTGTAAAATTTCATTACCACTGGCTTCAGTAAATAAAATCCAATTAAGTACCGGGATATGTCTTGTTATGACAAACCTTGTATCTCCATTATGCTTATATCTAAACGAATAAGTTTCGTTTGTTAGAATATTTTTCCATTCATTTGAATAAGCAGGCAACATATCTTTTAAAGGGGTGTTAATGCGTTCCTGACTGTTGAAAAATCGTAACACACCCTCTCTGTCTGTTACAAAAGTAAGACCATTTTTGCCTATGGTCATAGAGTTAAGCTCGCGGGCAAAATTTTGCAAATCAAGAGAAATAGATATTAGACCGGCATATTTGCCATCAACTTCCACTCGTCTGTTTATAAAAGCTTTCGTTCCCCATTTAGGATCATTTACATACACCGTAATGCTAATTTCTGCATTGCTGTCTCTAAATGATGAAAACCACTTATCTTTTTCTGATATTTTATAGCTATAGTCCCTTTTGTCGCCAATAAGGTCTGTATATTGTCCTGTTTGCTGCGAGACAAAGTTTGCCCCAAGTGTACCATAATTTTTTTTGATGTTTGTAAGCAAACGATAAATGGTTTCTAATCCTTCTTCGTTTGATTCTCCGCTTTTTATCCAATCAATTAATACAGGGCTTTGTGCGGCTAAGGTAAGGGCTCTACTGGGCTCCATTATTTTGCGGTCAATAACACTTAATATATTATTTGAATATTCAGGCAATTGTTGATCAATAAGCTGCTTTTGCATATCTTTTTTATAATAATGCGATGTTAAGGCTATTATTGGAACAGATACACACACCAATAAAAATACAATTAGAATGTTTATTTTATTGGCTATGGTTATGTTTTTCATATTTTCTCCAGAAAAAAGATACAACAAAAGATATAAGGGCTTTTCGGATAAACTTTTATTTCCTTTAATCTATTCTATTGATAAGACCCATCACTACCCAGTTTTTTATCTGTTTCATAAAACCCTAACTCCCGCTCAATCACCCTACTCACTTGCCTTTCTTCTCTGGCTTTTTCTAGTTACTTTTTTGTTGGTAAAAATGCTGTTCCAGTGCGTTAATAGAGGTACGATTGCGTGTAGATATTGTTCAAGTTTTCCAATTGTTTATTAATGAGCTTTGAGTGTTTTGTAAAGTGAGGCTATTGCACAATAGGATCAAAGCGCCTTCCTTCAGAAAGACACTCAAAAAAACACGAATTCTGTTAATTTATAAACCTGCATTTTGTAAAACTATAAGTATTTTCGATACTCATGCGTTGACAAATCAACATTAACAGGCTAGTTGTTATCAGTTATTTGACCGATAACATATCACTCACACAAGTAGGTGCTATGCCCACACCCTCAGGTACATTTGTTTTTTATGAGCGTCCTGCACTTTCTAGTCTTATCTTTGTGGCCTTGATAGCAGTAATCAGCCTCTATGTACTGGTTTCCACACCAATAAATGCTGATAACATGATTGGCTTTTTATTACTGGGGTGTTGTGTTATGGCTATTGCATGGTCTCCTATGCAAGCATATCTGTCCCCTCTTTTCACATTAAACCAGCAAGCTTTTATTTGTCATGATCTGGGAAGGGTCATCCCTTGGGCTGATATAGAAAAATGGGAAGTACACACTATCTGGATTGGTGCCAGAGGAAACACCATGGCGTTTGAATTGACGATTGTCCTACAGGGCAAAAGTCGTGAGCTACTACCCTGTAAATACTCACGCACACGCATAGAAAGTAAGTTAGGTTATAATGCGGAAAGGAACCCTAAAACCTTAAAAAATTCTAGGATTCCCATACAACGAACAAAAATAATACTCCGTTTTGAACGCTTTCCCAAAGACATGGATAGAAATACTCTTACATCAATGTTGGCAACGTATAAACCCACTTACAGTAAAGACTCATAGCTAAGTAAATATCGCCAACCATGGTTATTATATTTTGTTATGACGTTTGTTTTTTTTTGCTTAATAAGTTATGAACTTATAGCCCCATTAAAGCATATTTTGTTACTTGATAATCTTCTAGGCCACCAGTGCTTCCTTCTTTACCCATTCCGCTTTCTTTCATGCCACCAAAAGGGGCTTCGGGAGTAGTAAGAGCAACTTCATTAACGCCAACAAGTCCAAATTCTAAGGCTTCAGCAATTAACCATGAACGTCTTAAATTTTGAGTAAAGACATAAGCAGCTAAGCCTACAGGCACTGCATTAGCTAATTTTATGACTTCTTCTTCTGTTTCAAACGTATAAATTGGAGCAATAGGACCAAAAATTTCTTCTTGGAATAAGATATTTTCAGGAGTTACATTTGATAACACGGTTGGTTCAAAAAAAGTACCGCCAAGTTCAGATCTCTTACCGCCGATTACTAATTTAGCCCCTTGTTCCAAAGCTTTTTTAAGCAACGTTTCGATATCCTTAACGGCTTGTTCATGAATCAAAGGACCACAAGTCGTTTGAGGGTCAACGCCGTTGCCAAGTTTGAGTGTTTTTACTTTTTCAACAAATTTTTTTGTAAATTCAGCAACTACGCTTTTTTCTACAAAAATACGGTTAGCACTAATACAAGTTTGTCCTGCATTACGGAACTTACAAGCAATAGCATAACTAGCCGCTCTTTCTAAATCAGCATCAGCAAACACAATATAAGGAGCATTTCCGCCAAGTTCCATTGAAGTACGTTTGACTGTGCCTGCACACTGTGCAAGCAAGGTTTTACCTACGGCTGTTGAACCTGTAAAAGTTACCTTTCTGATTAAAGGGTGAGTAGTAAAAACATCACCAACAACTCTTGAATCACCGGTAACAATATTTAAAACGCCTTTTGGAATACCTGCTTCTACGGCAAGATAACCAAGAGCCAACGCCGAAAAAGGAGTTTCTTTGGCCGGCTTGGCGATAACAGTACAACCCGCCGCTAAAGCAGGAGCAAGTTTACGCATCAATAAAGAACTTGGAAAATTCCAAGGAGTAATCGCTGCAACAACTCCAACAGGTTGATGATAACTAATAGGGCGTTTGTTAGGCCAAGGAGAAGGAATAACTTCGCCACAAGCTCGTCTTGCCTGTTCTGAAAACCAAGGCAAATAAGAAACACCGTTTAAAATTTCACCTTTTGCCTCAGCGAGAGGTTTTCCTTGTTCACTAGTCATTATTAATGCCAAATCATCAATATTATCCAAAATCAATTGATGCCAACGCATTAAAACAGCTGACCTTTCAAGAGGCATTAACTTACTCCAAGTTTTAAATGCTTCTTGTGCTTTTTCTACCGCAAGATTGAGAGTTGCTTTATCAAGCTTAGGCACAGTACCGATTTTACTGTTATCAAAAGGGTTTACAATTTCAAGAACACTATCTTGAGCTTTAACCCATTCACCGTTAATCAAACATTCTTGACGTAACAAATTTTGGTTTTTTAACTTAATCATTTGCAATGTTTTCCTCTTCTTTATTCTAATGATATTAAGCTTTCACTGTTCAGAATTAAAAAAATATGACAAATAAAACATTATGCTTGAATTAACATAATATCAAATAAAACATTTTTTCGCAATAAAAGTTCACTCTAAAAAAACTATATTGATCTTATTTGATATTTGATTTACCAGAAATATCTTCAACTACAATCTTTAAAATTAAAACAGAGTTTAAATTATATTCGCTTTTTTCCTCTTTATGAAATCCATGTTTTTTCATAAATACATCTAAAGCATTTTTTTTATCTTGGTCATTATCCAAAATAAATATTTTCCCTTCGCCGACTACACTTTTAAATTTTGCAGTCCACTCGCAAGCCTGTTCGGCAGGAATTTTTTTATACGCACAATCGACCTCAAAACAAACATTGTTATTTTGTTTAATTATATCTATTTTTCTACCTTCAAGGGCAGAATGTAAATAAAAATAAAACTGTGAGCCTATTAATTCATAAGCAAAATTCATCGGCACTAGATAAGGCTTATTTTCTAAACATAGCCCTAAACGTAGAACCTCGCATTCATCTAAAATAGCTGTAATATCTTTATATTCTTTAAGCTCTCTGTCTTTTCTTCTCATTATTTTATCCTTTTTTAAACATTTTGATATGTTATTACAAGCTAAGGCAAAACTCCAAGTTTCTTTAAACAATTTTTTCCTAAACTTATACGCCTTTCAAAATATGTATTATCTAACATATCAATATTTAATGCAAAAATATAAACACGCCCTTCTTTTTCTACCCAACCGACCCACCAACCAAGAGAGGGATTATATTTATCAACGGCTCCTGTTTTTCCAAATAAAGCCCAATTCTCACCCTGCTCAAGTTTAAGAATTTCTCTTACGCTTTGTTGAATCTCTTTATCAACTGGCAATTCTCCCAAGGCAAGACGCTTTAAAAATTCAACTTGTTCAACAGCACTGATTTTTAAAGGTCCGTCAAGCCAAAAACGATCAATAGCCACAACACCCAGACCTTTTCTGCGATGCATCAATGGCTTTAGCACTTCATCATTGCCAAAGTTTAACTTATCAAGTAGCTTCCACATATTTATTAACCCAATACGCCTTGCTAACTCTTGATATATAGGTACATTAGACATTTTAATGGCATCACGCAAGCTCATATCGTGTTCCCAAGCTTTTATCGGTTGGGGCTGTCCGCCATATGGCAAAACTTCATCAACATTTTTTACAGCTCCAACAGACAAGCCAATTAGAGCGTTTGGAATTTTATATGTTGAACCGGGAATAAAACGAGTTTCAGCACGCTTTTTATTGTATCCCTTTAATATATTTTCATTTACGTCATACAAAACAAAAGTGCCTTCTTTAATACCAAGTTCCGTAAAAAGAGGTTTAAGCTCCGGAGATTCTTGCCAACTTAAAGCAAAAACCAAACTCGGCGACAAAACAAAAAAAGTAATAAAAATCAAACTAAACAAAAAACGCATAAAACGCCTCCTCAGACCAAAACATATTATAAAAACTGTAGATTAATGTTAAAATGAATCTGTTACAAGCTTGCTTGCCACTATTTTTTTTATGCTCTATTATAAGAAACAAACAAAAATAAAGGAAGATATTTTGGATTTAAAAAAAAATTTATCTTATATTGCCATTGATTTTGAAACCGCCGATTATAAGACTGATAGTGCTTGTGCCATTGGTATGGCAAAAATTCAAGATGGTAAAATTATCAATACATTTTACAGTCTTATCCGCCCGCCTCGGAAAAAAATCTATTTTACAAATATTCATGGTTTAAGTTGGGATATGCTTAAAAACAGCCCTGTATTTTCGGAATTATGGAATAATATTTATGAATATATTCAAGGTACTACATATTTTATTGCACACAATGCTCCGTTTGACCGCAGAGTATTACATGGTTGTTGTCAAAGTTCAAATATACAAATCCCTACCCAAGAATTTATCTGTACTTTAAGTATCGCAAGAAGCAGTTTAAAATTGCCTTCAAACAGTTTAGATAATGTTTGTAAACATTTAGGTATTGAATTTAAACATCACCATGCCGAAGATGACGCAATCGCAGCAGCTAAAGTTTTTTTATCATTACAAGAAAAAAACACTTCATTATAACATATTGTTATAACAATAAAAGACAATGCTCATAACTAGAACTGAGGTTTATTTTTGAGCATTTTAAGAATGAGTTTATAGGCGTCTTCTTGTCTATAATTAAACCTAAATTCACATTTTTTGTAGCTCTTCCCCCCCCACCAAATAAAAAATTAAAAACGACGCAAAAAAGCCCCCAAAGTTTTAATAACTAAGGGGGCTTTAGAAGAAAGTGCAGGCATCGTCCTACTTTCCCACGCATGAATACGCAGTATCATCGGCGAATCAGGTCTTAACTGCCAGGTTCGGAATGGGGCTGGGTGTGTCACCTGATCTATGGACACCAACACAAATT